>JAOAJJ010000007.1 GCA_026414245.1 Candidatus Bathyarchaeota archaeon | reverse complement strand
GGAGATGTGTATAAGAGACAGCGTTACTGTAGATGTAAATGATATGAGGATTATCAATGTAGTTATATGCTTAAAGTTTCCTTCGAATAGACTTTTCCCCATCTTTGCCGTTGGATATATCAGAGCAGGAGCGATCAATATGTCTAAAATCGCCCATAGTGGGAGCTGCCAGCTTAAGGGATGAATGAAGTAGGCTGAGAGCATTACGCCGTAAATTGCTAGGACAGGCTTCCAATCCCCCTTGGCGAGAAAACCAGCTGCTAAAACCCCTAAAGGCTCGGCGATAATTCCAAACATCCAAAAGTCTACAGGCTTAACAGCCCTAGCAACTATGCTGCCTATTAGGGCTGCTAGGAAACCAGCCCAAGGTCCAAGGATAATGCCCTCAACGGGTTCAAGGTATATTGCCCAATTACGCCACAAACCAAAAGACATAAAATACAATATTACATGGAGAGAGGCAAAGACCCCGACAAGCGCGGCGGTTCTCGCATGCAAGTGTATTGAACCTCCATTAAATGTAATTTTTTACATTACTTTATATAATTATTTCTGAGAGTTTCAAGGCTCATAAAAGATGAGAATTGTAGCTGAAACTAAAGCCGCAATGTTCTGGACTCTTCCATGGCTAAACATATGAAATTCCTCTGCGAGTCGTGACCAAAATGGGACATGTAAACTTACCAATAATATAGATGGCGAACTCAATTTTATTCCGCAAGCTTCAGCCACCTGTTTTTCATAGTTGCCCTTACAGCTAATGTTTGCGTCCACTCATTACTTCTTCGGCACCTAAGAAAGTATGAGGTTGATTTTTACCGTCTCTAGAGCTTTATTGACAGCCACGACAACAGGTCTATCCATGGTGTCACAATGAGGCGGATTCAGAATCACCAAATATTCATTTTAGTCACATTTTTACTTGTATTTAATCTGAAATTTGCTTTTCTTTACACGTTTTGAATGCGGCAACTTTAAAGGATTTGAAGTCTAAAGGACATCTGCTAATTCAATTGTTAGAGGATGATTTACACTCTAAATCGCCAAAAATCCTTAACCTCAAAGTTATTCAGCAACAGTAAAATTAACTGGTCAAGGTATTGAGATGCTGCTTCTAGAAGGGCTTTCCGAAAGATTTATAAGTTATAACGGAGTTATATAACTTCGTTATAGAAATGGAGGGATGCGATTGAAGAAGGAAAGCGTTCTCTTCCCACTCTACAAGAGTGAGGATTGGTGGGCTCTCTGGCTGGGGCTCGCTCTACTAGGGCTGTCCTCGGCGAATCTATTTTTATGGCTTCCGAAAATCGGCAGGTGGACTACCGATTTATCATGGGCTATTCAAGCATCAAGCTTACCATACTTAATTGCACTTGTTTTACTCCTCCTATTTGTGACCAGTATCCCAGTGGCAGCTCTAAAGAATAATCTGAGAAAATATCTAGCTGGCTTACCAATAATATTCATTTTATCCTTAGTATCCCTGCTGCTCGCCCAGCAAGAAAGTATCAATTATTGGGGTCTCGAATATGTTCTGTGGGCGCTGCTAATTGGACTATTCATCAGTAACGTTATCGGCGTGCCCCAATGGCTGAAATCCTCAATAAAAACAGAGCTCTTCATAAAGATCGGCTTGGTCCTACTGGGCGCGGAGGTGCTTTTAGGCGTAGTACTTGCTGCTGGAGCCCTAGGTCTATTTGAGATAACTGTTGGACTCTTCACCGTCTGGTATTTCTGCTATTATCTAGCGGTTAAATTAGGCTTAAGCAAGACTTTCGCGGCTACAATGGCCAGTGCAACATCCATTTGCGGTGTTTCAGCAGCCATAGCTACTGGAGGCGCGATTAAAGCCGATCCGAAAGAGATAGGCTACACTATTTCACTAGTCCTTCTATTCTCGATACCCCTCACGGTTCTTATGCCGTTTATAGCGAGAGTTACCGGGATTCCTGATGCTGTCACCGGCGCATGGATTGGCGGGACGATCGACACGACTCCGGCAGTTGTTGCTGCAGGTGCACTTTACAGTGATAAGGCGATGAAGATTGCATCGGTGGTTAAGATGGCGCAGAATGTTCTCATTGGAGTAACAGCGTTCATATTGGCTGTTTACTGGACACTTAAGATTGAAAATAAGGGTGATGAGAAGCCTAGGCCCATAGAGATATGGTATAGGTTCCCGAAGTTCGTTTTAGGCTTTATTATTGCATCGGCACTATCATCATTCTTATTGGTTCCAACTCTTGGAAAAGCCGCGGACATTATCATTAGCCAAACAAAGATACTGCGCACCTGGTTCTTTGCGATGGCTTTCGTTTGCATAGGGTTAAATACAAGATTTAAAGATCTCGTTAAGATAGGAAGGGGTAAACCGCTGCTCGTCTTCACGACAGCAGCGATATTGGATATAATAGTGTCACTGATATCAGCATACATATTCTTCGGGGGAATAATCTTCCACCACCAGTCTAATCTAACAGAAATAGCGATGGGTGAGACAATGCACATAAAGAAATCAAAAATGCTCAGTTCAAGAGATCTAGCCCTGGTAGCGATTTTCTCATCGCTTTGGACGGCTACGCAAATTTACTTTGGTCCGCTGATAGGTGCGCTGACCGGCCAGCATGGTGTCATACAGCGTTTTATGGGTTGGCTCCTTATGCTGCTCATGGCAAGATTAACTGGCAGATTTGGCAGGGTTACATTAATGGCTACCATAACCTCCCTAGCAACTAGGTTAATACGACCGGGACAACTATACGCTATATTCGTTGGCTTAGGCTACGCTTTAGGCGGCTTAACATTCGACACTCTATTTTTCTTACCAAAAGGCGACTTAAAGGCTAAAAAATCATATATTTTAGTGGTGTCGCTCATCTCTGGCATAATTGCAAGCATACCTTACATGCTCTATAGACTCGCTTTTCTAGGGTTACTTGGCTTTCTCGCGTGGCTCCCATTCTATTTACCAGACTTTATCAGAAGTGTGCTGTTAAGCGTTGCTGGAACGTTAACTGGATTAGCGTTTTCGCCGCGAATTGAAGGACAGATGGGGATGAAAGGGTGTGGGTAAAGATGCTCTAGGATTTAATTTTTAAAGACTGGTTGAGAATTAATAGTAAGAGGTTGGATTGTTGGAAAGTGGTTTAAGGTGAGTAGAGTCGGCGGGGGAAATGTTCCCTACCGCGTCTCAATTGAGGTAGTTAATGATGAATGTAGGGTACTGAGGTTGCTTAGGGATTCAGGCACCCATCAGTTCGCTGTCATCGATGTTAGACGCCTACCTCACGGTGTGACTAGACACCTGATGAGACTGCCGACAGACTCCCTCAATAAGGTCTCGAGGAAACCTAACGCGAAGGTGTGGGACACCATCAGGTTTGGGGGTGAAGCAGCCGCATGGTTTGAGACAGATGGATGCAGGGTATGCAACACAATAGTATCTAAAGGCGCTTTCCTAGTGACGGCGTGGAACAGCGGGGAGGATAAGATCATTTACACATTTATAGCCCCAAACGCTACGGCAGCACAGGACATAATCTCAGCATTGGAGAACTTCAACTTTAAGCTTAGGGTTCTGGGGATGGAGCGATACAGGCGGAGAACATTAATCCTAACTGAAAAGCAGGAGGCGGCTTTATGGCTGGCTTTAGAAGCCGGCTTCTTCGACCACCCAAAAAAGATCGGTATAAGGGAGCTCTCACAGAGGCTTAAAGTTAGCCCATCAACACTCTCCGAAACCATCAGAAGGGGGATACAACGCCTCCTAAAACACTACTTCGAGAACCTGTAGAAGAAAGCACCCTTACAATTCGGCAAAAGGAGATATCTCAATCTCTTCTCCACGTATCTCCTCATAAATGTATCCCTTGTTATGTACATGTATTTCAGTATTTCTTCTACTGTTGAGCAGTCGGATCATTTCTCGTTCTTTTCGCCTTGTCCACGCGCATAATGTGATGATTATTCTATTGTTTTCCTCTTTTATCATGAAGATTCCATCACCAATTAAATGCTCATCCATACCAACTAATCCCCCTTATTTCTTACTCTATTAGTGATGGTGGTGTTCAGCTTGTGCTCTGGCTTTTGGAGTAAAACAACAGTATCCTATTGCGTCAAACTCCTCTCTAATCTTACCCCACTCGTTTTCAGGTATTATTCTTAAGGCTAATGGATAGATTATGTTGTTCTCCTTGTATATGTGGTCTCCGAGGACTGAAACGATATAATTGCCTAGCTCACGCACTCTCTTAACCACATAGCTAGGATCTAATGTGCCTCTCTCATCTAGAATCTTCTTAAGAGCTTTCTTCCTCGCCCTTAAATCCTCACGCTCTATTCTCATAACATTTGGCGGCCCAGTAACCCCAAGCTCCTCAAGACGCAAGAAAAGCGCCTTCTCCCCCCTCTGATGATGGCTTTCAGCCTCAAGGAGCAGCTTTGCTATAGGCTCCAACCTCTTTAATTCCTCGTTCAGCTGGTCTAAGCTCTTGTTCAACTTAATTCTTTTGACTGCTTTCTCTAGCGTTTTAAGATTATCCAGTATAATCTCATGTTCAGCCTTAAGTATGTTTATTGGGTGAGCCTCCTCCAAAATATGCTCCTCCTTTTTAAGGTAATGGCTCTCAAATGTATATCGCAAAGTCTCCTGATCCCCTCTGGACTAAAGCCCTCTTCAATAAGCTCCTGCTCAGCTAATGAAAGCGTTTCCGGATCCACCTCCCTTAGAAGCGGGAGCAATTTCTCCTCAACTCTCACCAGATCCTCCTCGGTCCTTAACCTTTTAAGTATTGCCTTTAACTCTTCCCTGTTCACCATCTTGCTATCTCACCAAGGATAATATGGTCATGTTATACGTAATTGATTTTCCCGAACATATTCGGAAAAATAATAGGTCGGCAGACCACCACTAATTAATGGTGAAAGATTATGCTTGACTTAAATGGTATATTATCTAATTCCAATATAGCATTGTGATAGGGACAAATCTATGATGCTCGATGTCTATCTGAGTAGGGAAGATTTAATTTCAAGGGAGAGAAAATGCTTTAGATGCTTAAATTGGTTCCGCTTTTCATTAATTTTTAAGAGTTAAAAATGCCCTTTATGATAGCTTGATATGGGTGTGATGAGCATGGGTTTTAGCTTTGATGAGAATACTCTTGCGGGATTAAATTATGATGAGGCGTATAAGATCATCCTAGCCTCTGAATCAAAAGGCTTAAGTGGGGTCTTTGACGTTGCTCAAAAAATATTATGTATACAGCCACATCCAGACGACGTCGATATTGCCGCTGGAGGTTTAGTGGCAAAACTCGCTGAGCGTGGATGCGAAATAGCGTATGTGACAATGACTGATGGCGGTGCGGGGACACTAGACCAAGAAATGTATCCTGAAAAGCTCGCGTCAATTAGAGTTTTAGAGGAGGAGGAAGCTGCGAAGATTTTGGGTGTAAAGAAACTAGTTTGGATGAATTATAAAGACTCGGAGCTCAAGCCGTCGATTGAGATTAGAAATAGGCTTATATCCCTGATAAGGGAGTTTCAGCCCCATGTTATCTTGACTGTTGACCCGTGGCTGACATATGAAGCCCATCCAGACCATGTAGCAACGGGCATCCTTACTGTTGAAGCGATGCTTTTTGCGATGTTCCCCCATATTAATCCATGGGATATTAGAGCTGGGCTTAAGCCGCATCTAACACCATTCGTGGCATTCTACTGGACGAGGAAGCCGAATATCTATGTGGACATAACAGGCTATATTGATGTGAAGTTTAGGGCTATATCGGCGCACAAAAGTCAATTTCCACCAGAAAGGTTCTCGGAAATAGAGAATAATCTCCGAATATACTCCATGCTTATGGGCAAAAAGATTAGTGTAATGTACGCTGAGGCATTCAAGGTTCTATTTATTAGACATCTACATTGCTGCACCTATGCTGAAGACCTTTAATAAAGAGAACAATGTTGTAGGAATCCCCTAAAGCATCTAATATGCGGAGAAGGGAAATAATAAAGTGATATGGCGTCGTATTAATATTGAGCCTAAATTTCAGCGTTCGGAGGCACAAATCTTCTTAGCTTCTGAAGCATATTCAGGCGTTCTCTATCACCTAGCTCAGCTCTCTCCACAGCTTCCTTCAATATTCTTATTGATTCATCCATAGATCTTATATTAACTGGATATGGAACCCCATCCTTCCCGCCGTAGGCGAAAGAATATTTAACCGGGTCCCTCCAGCTAGGCTTATCACCATATATTATTTCGGCTATCAGCGCTAAACCTCTAACAGTTGACGGCCCTATCCCCCTAATATTTAGAAGCTCCTCATAGTTTCTAGGCTGTATCTCGTATGCTCTCTTCAAGGCTTTCCAGTCTACTGTGAACGGCATCTTAAGGAACTCCACAATATAATCCTTACACTCCTTAGCCGACATATCTGGAATCCACTCTTGAAGGGATTTCTGGCATGCTGGCCGTATCGCTTTGAGCATTCTAGCAACCCTCTCCGGTCTCTCTTTAGATACATCGACTGACGTCTTACGGCAGCTTTCGCTTTCTTTAGCGGTCATATCTAAGGCTATTGGCCGTTTCACGTCGCCAACTATAGCCTTATGAGGCTCAACGACAAAACTCTCCATCTGATCTGATAGCCAATGATATCTCCGCGCCGTCCTATCATTCACATTCATTCCCTGCTGTATTACAGCCCAGTTACCCTTCTCAGTAAGAAAGAATGCGTGGTGGTAAAGAGAGTAACCAGCCTGTATCGCCGCGTTATCAACCTTTGCGCTCATTTTACTCGCGTATTGTAGGCTCTCTATCTTTTTGGTTGAGAGGTTAAATGCCTCTCCAGCCTCAACTATCTCTGAAGGAGTCTTTCTTGAAGCCTTACCTTTACCGCCGCAAACAGCTATGCCTAAGTCTCTCTCCCTTAAAGCCGCCTTCAGCACCCCTGTGAGAACCGTTGTCACGCCTGAAGAGTGCCAGTCGTAGCCTAGAATGCAGCCAAAAGCCTGAAACCAGTATGGGTCTGAGACCCTCTGGAGGAAAATCTCCCGCCCATATTCATCAACAATTATCGTAACAATCTCCCTAGCCAGCTTTATCATTCGCTCAACAAGCCACGGGGGAGCCTTGCCGTCATGGAGCGGTAGATCAGCAAAACCTATTCTCTTCAATCGTATCACTGTAGGCTCGTCCTTTACTCTAAAATATATATTTAAAGCAACTTAAATACTTGTTTAACCCCTTCTCAAAAGTCTCCCTTCACGATCTATTTCGCCACGCCTAATCCTCGTAGTCGATATGGGAATATTGTCCTCGGCGGGAACCATATCTATCACGATTATCTCAAGCGGCTTGAGGCCATTCTTCACCCTCATAGCGTTCAGTTCTTTGGCTCTCATCTCCGTCTCCCTACTGACAACAATAGCCTCTATCTCATCGCTTACCGCAGATGGCCCATAAGGATCAGATAAAGGGATTATTCTCGCCCGACCGGAAACACCCAGCTCTTCAAGGAATTTAATTACCTCTTTGACTCTACTCTCGTAGGGTGCAACCTCATGATTTTTACGCAGATCTCTAGCGAACTCATCAGTGCATACTCCTATCCAAACGCTTTCACCACTCTTAAACGCCATTTTAAGTAGGGCTTTATGCCCTTTATGGAGTTCATCGAAGGTTCCGCCGACGGCAACAACCTTAAACTTCAACATTAACACTTACCTAAGAATTTTAAGTTGTTTTCTTCTCTTTTTGCGGCCTCAAAAATGGAAAAGCCTTATAACAAGCCTTTATTATCGGCGGGCCTAAAATAACCATGAACGGGATCTCCGTGGCGAATGTCCAAATAAATATTATAGGTATGAGGGAATGGGGGATAGGCTGCCTGAAATAAGCTGTCGGACCGAAGAAAATTTGGCTGTAGGCCCAAACAACTATGGCTATTATAGTGCTCCCGGCGCTTAATCCCATAACTGAACCAACAGCATAATTTCTCCAGTCAGGCCATAATTTCGAAAACACTGCGATGATCAGCAGGCTTGAAATAACTGTGGCGGCAAACAATAATGTAATTTCTAGTGAGGATAATTCGAAACTAAAATATTTTTGGCTTTCCGCTGGTAATAGAACAGTTGGCGATAAAAGACCTATAATTATTATTATGCTTCCAATCACCGAGCTTACAATAACTTTCTCCTGATTAAGGGTGGAGCGAGTAATTTGACCCAAAATGAAAAATCCAACGAAATTAGCTGTAACTCCTGCTGAAAGGCTCAGTAATGCATCCCCATGGAAGAGCATATCCCTTATAAATATGCCAATGGCAGCACCGGTTCCTCCAACCCATGGACCGAACAATGTTGCGAAAACCGCCGGTATCACTACAGCAGGCCAAAAGGCAACTCCGCCTGGGCCCGTTATGCTTAGATCTGTTATACGCCCTATGAGAGCGTATAAGGCTGCGCAGACTGTAACCATTGCTATGCTCAATGTTTTTGCTTTCGCTTCACCTTCTTTGGAGGTCTTCTGAACCATGATGTCCGGCTCCAAGAATACTCCTTCATTTATTGTTTGAATGACTTTAACTATTATTTTTGGAGATAAAATTTATGTATATAATGTTTAAACGTGTTTTGACTTTATTATCTAATAGTATAAAGTTAAGCGGTGAAACATTGATCTATTAATCGAAGTGGGTTTATATGATTATTGGTTTAGACGTCGGTGCAAGTCTGACGAAGGGGATTCTCATAGATGATGAGCTGAGGCTTTTAAACAAAAACATAACACCGACAATTGAGCCAAAGAAGGCTTCTGTAAAGGTTCTAAAGAGTCTCTTAAAGAAAATTGGCAGCGATTATAAGGGAAAAGTGAAGTTTATTGCAGTATCCGGCGGCGGCTCAAGATTCATAGGGGATCGCGTAATGGGGTTGTCTGTTAGGAGAGTTAATGAGATAAAATCCATAGGTTTAGGAGGTTTAATGCTCTCTGACAAAGAAGAGTGTCTAGTTGTTAGCGCCGGAACCGGAACAGCTATGGTGGCAGTTTATGAAAATGGCAAAATAGTGAGACATGCTTGTGGAACCGGAGTTGGCGGAGGAACCATAATCGGCCTCTCAAGGAGGATTCTCGGAATATCTGACTTTAAGATTTTAGAGGAAATGGCTTTAAAAGGGAACTCTAATAATGTGGATTTAACTGTTGGCGAGATTGTTGGCGGGCCGATAGGCATAGTGCCTGCTAATGCAACAGCCTCAAACCTCGGAAAATTAACATGTGAATCTAGGGCTGAAGATATTGCGGCGGGGATTTTCAACATGGTTTCGCAGACTATAGGTGTTTTAGCTGCTGTGACTGCTAAAGCACTCAATCTGGAGAGCAGCGTTATTCTCGTTGGGATGCTTCCCAAAAGTAGAGTGATATCTCGAATAATATGCGAAACCACCAGCCTATTTGGTGCAAAAGCAATTGTACCTGGCGACTGCGAGTTTGCTAATGCGTTTGGGGCAGCCGTCATAGCTAAACAAGAAGTCATCTAAAATTAATATTACTCTGCATCATTCATCGGATATAAACGTAAGGTTTAAAAGTTTAGGTTACACTGAATACTTCAATATTTG
The DNA here is from genome assembly GCA_026414245.1 of Candidatus Bathyarchaeota archaeon. Classification (GTDB taxonomy): domain Archaea; phylum Thermoproteota; class Bathyarchaeia; order Bathyarchaeales; family DTEX01; genus DTEX01. The sequence goes on along the minus strand of JAOAJJ010000007.1, from coordinate 7,987 downwards.
ACTGGAAGAGGAGGCTTAACTTTTGACTATTAACGCATTGCTTGAGAGGAAAACGCAGGTGCTTATTGAGCTAAGAAACTATAAGGTTTTAGAAAGAGAGGAGATTAAAGATGGTGTATTAGCTACTGTCGAAGATATTGAGGGGAAAAAGATACTTATCTGGACAACTTCGATAACGGACGCCATCGGCGTCAAGCACATTAATCAGATGACAAAATACATGAGTGCAAAGAATGTTGAGAGCGGCATAATAATCAGCGAAAAATATACGCAGTCAGCTAAATCCTTAGCTCGAAAAAACAATATTGAGCTAACCCCTCAAGACTTCCCATCATTCAACATATTTAAGCATTATCTGGTTCCAAAACATGAGATTCTTTCACCTGAAGAAAGAAAGATGGTTCTTGAGAAATATCGTATCGAACCCTACAAGTTACCGCGTATAAAAACATCTGATCCAATCGTGAGGGTTATCGGCGCCAAACCCGGTGACATAGTGAAGATAATTAGGCGTAGCCCGACCGCCGGAGAAAGCGTCTATTACCGTTACGTCGTCGAGGGTTAAAGGTTTAGAGTTTATCCAAAAGAATCCTTTCTCGCCTCACATAAAGGTATGGGCTGTATCTATTGAAGCGAATCTAAAGCTGTTGCGGAGGCCTAAAGAAGTATCTGGGCCATTGAGGCCATGTTGATGGCACATCCAAGTTGAAATCAACCTCTAAGATCATGCCTAATTTTATGTCTTCAGGCTTTACTCCCTGAATTATCCCTGGTAAGCGGACTCCTTCCTCAAGCTCTATTATTCCAAAGGCGTATGGGGCTAGATGCTGGAATCTTTCTGGAGCAACATAAATCATCGTGTATGTTAGGAGCCTGCCCTTACCCCTCAATGGAATCCATTTTAAGCTGGTTGAAAGACAGTTTGAACATAATGGTCTAGGCGGGACGAAGATTTTTCCACATTTTTCGCATTTCACACCCATAATTTTCCTTTCACCTATAAACTTATAGAATTGTTCAACCGTGAATGGTGTAGGCTCGCTCATCATTTCACCCCTAATATTTATGCCCACTATATATGTGAACTATACAAGTCGCCCCGCTTCCGCCAAGATTATGCGTTAGACCAATTTCCCATCCATCCACCTGCCTCTTACCCGCTTGACCAGTTAACTGCAAATAGATCTCATATAATTGAGCTACACCGGTTGCTCCTACAGGGTGCCCCTTAGCTTTAAGTCCGCCGCTAGTATTAACTGGGATTTCGCCATCTAGATTTGGCGTTCCATCCTCAATAAACTTCCCACCGTCCCCAGGCTTGCAGAAGCCTAGATCTTCGTAGGCGATTATCTCAGCTATTGTAAAGCAATCGTGAACCTCCGCGATATCAATATCTTTTGGGCTTAAACCAGCCATCTCATAAGCCTCTTTAGCAGCCATTTTAGTGGCTTTAAGACTCGTTAAATCATCCCGCTCATAGAGCCCTATGGTGTCAGCTCCGTGACCGGATCCAATTATGTAGACTGGTGAATCCGTGTATTTTCTAGCTACCTCAACGCTGGTTAGGATCGCGCAGCTAGCTCCATCTGAAATTAGGGAGCAGTCGAAGAGCTTCAATGGCTTGGCGATAATCCTTGAACTCAAAACTTGCTCAACAGTTATCTCCCTCTGCATGTGAGCCTTAGGATTCAACGTAGCATTATGATGGTTTTTAACGGCGACAAGCGCCATCTGCTCTTCAGTTGTCCCATATTTATACATGTGGGCGGTCGCCATAAGCGCGAAAAGCCCTGGGAAGGTCGCTCCATTCCACTGTTCAAATGGAAAGTCTGAAGCCATAGCTAAATACTCTGTTGTCTCAGCAGTCGTTCTATGCGTCATCTTCTCGAATCCTCCCACGATAACAACATCATATAGACCCGAGAGTATGGCGAAGACACCTTGCCTTATCGCTGCGCCAGATGAAGCGCAGGCAACCTCAACCCTTAATGCTGGAGCCGGCAGCATACCCACCCAATCCGACATTATTGGGGCTAGGTGACATTGATGCTCAAAAGACTCACTCATACTGCCTACTATAAGAGCCTTCACATCCCTTTTCGGATCAAGATTTGGGCACCTTTCAAATGCCTCCATAACCGCCTCCGAGAAGAGTTCTCTGCTGGAGAAGCCGTCTCTCTTACCGAACTTGGATAGACCGGCTGAAACAACGGCGGCTAAAGGTTTACCTTTCAAATCCACCTACACCTCAGGATAGAAAATGATGAATAGAATGTAGTTAGAGGGATTATATATTGTTAGCGTGAATCCGGTCTCAGAAATAATGTTGCCGGAAAAGCCTGCTTAAAATAAATCAGCGTCTCTCGTCTGCGCCTAATTTATCCTTCCTGAGCCCGCCTATTACTTCTTCAGATTTCCTTATGCCTAGCTGTGTTATCCTGTATTCTCCCTCAGAAACCTTCTCCACCAATCCATCCTCAATAAGTTTTGGGATATCGTTGCTTATGGTTTTCCTCGCCTTTCTAGTAGCCTTAGCCAGCTCATTTATGGAGAGCGTGTCTTTCCGGATTTTCCCAATCCTGTTGCCAATATAAACGCCCAGTAAAGCTAGGCAGATGGCGTTTTTGGCGGATAAATTCATGGACGGGTTTATTATGGGGCCTTCATCGGTTATCTCCAGTATCCCTGCAACATTGCTCATTATGCTTATTAGATCAGGCGTGTAAACTACTTTCTGAGCTACTTCGATAGCTGGACATATCTGCGACAGAAACCTTAATATGGACTCTAAGACTTGATTCGCCTCCCCTTCGAAATCTGCTTTCACATCACCAAACTCTAAATGAACCTTAACTAGGTTCTTTTCACTCAACCCTATCCTTTTCCTCCAGCTTAATTTTCGGCAATACTTCATCTAAAAAGTACTTCACTCCCAGGGTTGTCACCCTATATTCTCCACGCCCAACTCTCTCCACCAACCCCATATCCGTCAGCTCGCTTAATCGAGCTGCAACAGTTCCGCTTTTGCCGCCTGTAAAAGCCATTATTTCAGATGTTGAAAGCGAATCCCTTTCCAAGCGGCCAGTTTTGTAACCGATGTAAGCCCTAATAAGATTGAGCATGATCATATTCCTATCTCCGCCCAGCTTCTCACGTGGAACAGCCACTACAGGCCCCTCGGGTGTAAACGCTATTATATTCTTCACGCTTGCCAGAAGATTCTCTAAATCCACTGTTAGGGTCAGCTGAGATGCTAAATCATATGTTGGTAAAACCCTGCACATAAAGCCGAAGAAAGCCCTTATAACCTCATCTGGTTTTCCAGAGAACCTCGCCTCAACATCCTTATATTTTATTGTTAACTCCAAATTTACCTCTTCGCTACCCATCAGGTTCACGGACCCTTAAAAATGTATTTATCACTATTACTTTTCTCCCTTCTTATTAAAAGATTTTGCCGGAAAATAATTTTATTACTTGATTTACTTGATAATATTATCTGCGGGGATTAATGTGGCGACTAAGGTTCTTCCCAGGCGTTTAAGCTTCCTAAAAATATGCGATGTTTTAATCGCCTATTTAAATGCTGGGGCGGATAAGGAGTATGTTGGCGTGAGCGAGGTGTCAGAGAAGTCAAGTGTTACACTACATAATATTAGCCGCAACAATAATTTTCTTAAGAGCTGGGGCTTCATAGAGGAGAGTGAAAAGGAGCAGGGTAAATATAAGCTGACCCGTGAAGCGGCAGAGTTTGCCTACGCGTATAGAATAGACCCTGAAAGCGACTTTACTAGGCAGCTGCTAAGAAACATTTTATCTAAAGAGGTTTTTATCCCAAGATTCGTGGAACGAATAAAAAATGAAGGGATGAACAGGGACGCTGTTCTAGTGGAATTGCCAAGGATCATTGGCGACTTAAGGGCTGATAAAGTCGGGCTTAACGCTTTTCTAGATCTCATCGCCTATGCTTTCAAGATAGATTGGCTATATGCGCCTACAAAACCATCACCGCCAAAAAAGGCTGAAGCACCTGGGGGAAGCAAAACCGTTAGGCAAATAGTAAAGAAGGTTAAAGAGAAGGTTCCAGCACCATCTGGAATTTTCGCTGAACCTAGAGCAAACATATCGATAAATCTAACTGTAAGCCCAGAAGTAACACCCAACCTGCTAAAGGAATACGTTAAGGCTATGCTTAAAGCATATGACGAATATTTCCGAGAAAAAGCTGAGGAGGAATCTAGAGACTAGAGATTTTTCCTGAGTTTAGGCAGAACCTCCTCCTCCACCCAGCGCTCACCCTTTGGACTTAAAGCCCATTCAGGCTTCCCCGGAACTGGCTTAAAGACTAGACCGCGCTTAGCCATCTCATTTATCCTAGAAGAAACTTGCAGATTCACTCCGGAGCGCTCTAAAAGGCATCTGATGTTTGATGGTTTATTGCACCTGCTCTCTGAGAAGTAAAGAATTAGAGCAATAGCCTCATATTGCGTGATTGCTTTAATATCCTTTAGAATTAATATTGGTCCATCCTCTGTAATCCTAACTATGTTATCGAGTTCTCCACTACTGGACTGCGAAAATATGGCTGAAATAGCATGCTCAACTTCGTTAACAAAGTTTTCGGGAAGAGATTTTATCATCTTAACTAGCTCATCAGCCGTTGAACCCTCGATCACTATTTTACCAAATGATGTTTTAATCTCGGCTTGAATTCTCCCCAATAAAGCAACCCATTCCTTTCTTATTCAAAGGTCTTTATATCTTTTTTATTGGTTACACTATGTTTTAAAACTATATTTTTGATCCAGTTTTCCAGAAATCATATTTTAGCGTCGCTCAAATCTTTTAATTTCCTCCAACATTCTCTCCTTCAGCATTTTGTTAACTGTTTCCGGCTTAACTCTACCCCTCAAATCCCTCATTAAGATGCCCATAAGCACGCCAAATGCCCCCATCCCTTTCTCCGCCACTATTTTCCTATTCCTCTCTAAGCATTCGTCTATTAGTCTTTTTAGAGTATCTTCTGAAATCATTATCAAACCGAGTTCTTTTATAGCGTCGCTTGGTGTGGCGCCCTCATGACTTGCCAGCCACTTTACTATCTCCGGAATAGATTCCTTCGACGTCTTCTCTAAACCTACTAGCCTAAATATCTCAATTATCTGCTCATCCGATATAATATCGAGGTTTACGTTTTCCCGCCTTAAAGCCTTAAACGTCTCTGTTAGCGTTGCAGCAACAAATGTGGGAGATACACCGGTCTCTTTAACTATTGTCTCGAATAGATCTGTGTACTCGGATTCAGAGAGCTGCCTTGCAAGCTTCTCATTTATCCCATAATTATTCATAAGTCTCCTAACAGTTTCCTCCGGAGGCTCTGGCAGGGCTCTTCTCAGCCTCTCCAAATAATCTCTAGCGATCTTTACGGGAGGCACATCTGTTTCAGGGTACATTCTAGCGGCGCCAGGTCTAGGTCTCATATATCTAGTTGTTCCATCCGGGTTAGCTGCTCGCGTTTCCTCTGGCACGCCTTTTAATGCTTCACAAGCCCTTTCCACAACAGCTTTAAGTGCGTCCACAGCATTTTCAACCTTATCTGCAACCAAAACGATAGCGTCTTCCTGAGATGCATTTGTCCACCTCCTTAAATTAGCTATCTCCTCATCTGAAACACCGTAGGATGCTATCTCATCGGTGTGCAATATTCCTCCCACTCTACCCCAGAATTTTGCTCTATCAGACATTTCACTGCCGAGCCTTAAACCCGGTATAAGCTCAAAACCCAATAGACCTGAAAACTTGGGCAGTTTAACCGCCAGCACAGTAGCCCCCTTACTTAAGGCTCTTTGAAGAACTCTACACTTTGTCTCCTTAAAGACGGCTGTTACATCAAAGAACTCATCCTTTAAATCCTCGTCTTTAAGCCCACGTCTCCTCAGCTCATTGCGGATCTTCAAGAGGTTTAGTTGACGCTGCACCTCATATTCAACAACCTTAGAGATCAATTCAAGGTCTTGAACCCCCTTTATCTCAACTAGTGCACCATCCTTAATAGATATGTTTAAATCCTGCCTTATCGTTCCAATACCGCGTTTAACTCTTCTCGTAGCCCTTAATATCCTGCCTATTGCAAGAGCAACCTTCTCAGCCTCCTCTGGCGTATTTATAACAGGTCCAGTTGTAACCTCAATGAGAGGTATGCCTAGCCTATCGATCCTATATCGCACCAGAAGTCCCTCTTCACCCATCTTTCTCGCGGCATCTTCCTCAAGGCTTATATGCTGTATCGGGATGATTTTGCCATCAACTTCTATTGAGCCATTTAACGCGACAACGCATGTTCTCTGGAACCCTGTTGTGTTCGACCCGTCGATGACTATTTTACGCATAACGTAAATCTCATCTACAGGCTTAGCGTTCATCATAAGCGCAACTATCAAAGCTATTTCTAAAGCTTCACGGTTAAGCTCATGGGGTGGCTCCTCATCCATCTCAACAAGACAGGATGTCTCACTATCCGCCTCGTAAAGTATCTTCACACCCTTCTGGAACTCAAAATAGGCTGCTGGGTCTATTTGACCCAGCTCGCTTTGCGTCGGCCTTAATCTCCGCATGAACAACACTTTAGGTTCTCCCTTAAATAGCTGGGGTTTGCACTTGCAGAATAGCTTCTCACGCGTTGCAAGCTGCTGATGGCATTCTAAACCAACCTTAAGCCCCAGCTCCCCATAATTAATGCTCATTAAATCACCCCTCTAACCTATCAGCCTAAAATACTATCTATGAGCCTTGGAGGCTCGATGGGCTCCACTGTTCTATCGGAAAACTCGTTTGCAATATTTGTCAGCATAAGCTTTTTCACTTCATCCGGATCTTTCGTCTGAGCTAGACACCACATCATCTTGACTAAAGCGGTTTCAGCAAGCATATCCCCCAAGGGGATCACGCCGATAGCTAATAGATCCCTGCCGTTAGAGTAAACATTCATGTTTACCCGCCCCCAAATGCACTGCGACGTCATGGCGACTATCACCCCGCTCTCAACAGCTCTCCTAATAGCCGGAAAACATTCCCTGCGAACATGACCCAACCCAGTTCCCTCGAGAACTATTCCCTTATAGCCCTCTGAAACATACCAATCAATGATTTTGGGATCCATGCATGGATAAAACTTTATTAGTGCAACCCTTTCATCAAAGTTTGGCTTAACTATGAGGCTGCGGTTTGGATCTCTAGTCTGATAATCTTCTACAAGCATGTAAACATCATTACCAACAATTCTGGCTAAAGGCTTAGCATTTATCGTTTTAAAAGCGTCTCTGCGACTGGTGTGGCACTTTCTTACCTTCGTCCCTCTGTGTAAAACCACCGCTTCATCTGATGGAGTCTCATGCATGGCTACAGCCACCTCGGCGAACGGTGCTCTAGAGGCTGCTAAAACCGCACCTATAAGGTTTATGGCTGCATCAGAGCTCGGCCTGTCTTCGGATCTCTGGGCGCCAACTAATATAACTGGAACTGGAAGATTCTGTAAGGCGAAGCTTAAGGCTGCGGCTGAATACCCCATTGTATCAGTCCCGTGAGTTATTACAACTCCCTGAACCCCCTTGGCAATATGTTTGGCAACAGCCTCAGCCATAGCTGACCAATGTTTAGGAGTTAGATCCTCGCTGAAAACGCTGAAAAGTATCTCAGCATCAATTATAGATATTTCCGATAGCTCTGGAACAATACTGTAAAGATCGCTTGCTGAAATAACTGGTCTGACAGCGCCAGTCCTGTAGTCAACTCGGCTAGCTATTGTTCCACCGGTGCTTAAAATAGCGACTCTCGGCTGCCCCATTCTCTTTTCAGGGGGCGGTGGAGGAATAAATGTTGGCTTCGCCTCTACAGCAACCTTTTCTATTCTAGTTGTTGGTGTTACTTCAACTCCGATGTTATAGCCAGACTTAATTTTTATCACAATATGCCTATCATCACTGTACTC
>JAOAJJ010000080.1 GCA_026414245.1 Candidatus Bathyarchaeota archaeon | reverse complement strand
AGTTATATAGATGTAGTGGCACATTATGCTGAGCAAGCTGCCTAAAGCTCCAGACGAGCATAAACCTGGTAGACCACTAGTCCCCAACGGTTTAGGAATCATATACGTTCTAGCCTCGGTAATTTACTTATTTATCATCCAGGGGATTCAGGTTTGGAATAGGCTCTCAGCCTTAACCCTAGCATCATGCATCCTCTTCGGCGGCTTCATGGGTCTCTTAGATGATTGGGCTGATATAAGATGGAGATATAAGGCTCTCCTACCGCTCATAACGGCTCTGCCGCTCATCGTGATTCGAGAAGGAGACCCATATATGAGCACATATTTTTGGGGAAAAGTAAACTTTGGAATATACTACTATTTAATTATTGTTCCGGCGATAGTCGCGATAACCACTAATGCGGTTAATCAATTAGGCGGATTAAACGGGCTGGAGACAATATGCCCCTCAATAGTCTTAACAGGCCTATTAGTTACGTCGATAATTCATGGACGGGAAGAAAGTATTCTCCTTTTGATTCCGCTAGCAGTCTCTTGGCTTTTAGCATACTATAATTTTAGGGGAAAGATTTTCGTCGGCAATACTGGTTCATTCGCCTTCGGAATAACGATCGCATCCTACGCTATAATAGCCAATATGGAGCAGACTTTAGCCATATCTATAATCCCACACATATTCAATTCAGCGCTCATCCTAATCAACGCGCTCTTTTTAAAGCGAAGGGCTGGGCTTGAAATAGATGGGTTGACACTTAAAGCAAGTCACAGAAGAAGCCTCGTAACATTAATAGCTTATTATTATCCAACAACGGAGCGAAAACTAGTCCTAATAATATCGCTGCTCTTCGTGTTCACGACAGCAACCGCCACTTTCATATCTATGTTCAGCTGAGAGGTGTAGACATGAAGATATGGTATGATGCATGCACAGGAAAACATATACGATATGGAGCAGCCATAGCGAGACGTTTAGAAGAAAAAGGGCATGAAATAATATTCACTACAAGAGAGCATCCAGACACAATACCGCTAGCAAAGCATCTAGACTTAAAGATTGAAGTTGTAGGAAAATACGACCCCAGAACACCATTTACGAGGCTCTACGAAAGCATAAAGAGACAACTAAAGTTCTGTAGAATATTTAGGGAAAATCCACCGAATATAGCTATATCTCATCGTTCAGTCGAACAATGCCGCGTTGCATTCGGGCTTGGAATACCCATTATTTCCACACATGACACACCGCACGCGGATGCAGTTAACAGGCTTACATTACCCCTCATTGATGTGCTAGTCGTTTCAAAAGCTATACCTGAAGAGCATCTGAAAGCTTACCCAGTGAAGAGAGTGATTAGATTTGATGGCGTTGACGAAGTGGCATGGATTAGAGATTTTCAGCCCAGACAGAAATTTGATTATGGGCATCCGCTGATTGTTGTTAGACAGGTTGAGACTAAGGCTGTGTACGCTGAGGGGAAAGAAGATATTACACTAAAGATTGCGAAAAAACTTTCAAGGCACGGCAAAGTTGTCTTTCTCTCCAGATATACGAGGAGACCAATAAAAAATCTAATAGTTCCGAGAGAATTTGTTGACTCTGCCAGTTTAGTCGCTGAAGCCGACCTAGTGGTCAGTGCTGGGGGAACAATATCAAGGGAGGCGGCTCTCCAGGGCATACCAAGCATAGTGATTCCCATATTGGGAAGATCTGAGGTTAATATTTATCTTAACGAAAAAGGTTTCCCCATCTTCATAATAAATCCCGACGAAGTAATAAAATATGCGGAAAGTTTAATTGGAAAGAAATTTGACGTAAAGGAAAAGCTCCTGGAGATGGAGAATCCAGTCACCATAATTGAGAAATTAATTGAAGAAAATCTTCAAATAAGACAGTAATGGTGGGAGCATGATATCTCTCGAGGGAAAAAATATTATGGTGACTGGCGGAGCTGGCTTCATAGGCTCTCATCTAGTAGAAGAGTATCTTAGATGTGGAGCAGAAAAAGTTGTTGTTTATGATGATTTTTCATCGGGTACGATTGAAAATTTAAGCCATATAAAAAGCGGACTTCTCAAGATAATTAGAGGATCGGTGCTTAATTACAATTTACTGAATAAAATAGTTAAGAGTGAAGAAATAGACATTATAGACCATCAAGCTGCTAAACTAGAAGTTTATTCCGGTATACTTGACGCCAAGAGGGAGGCTAGAGTTAACATTTTCGGCACACTAAACGTTTTAAATGCCGCGATAAAGAATAAAGTTGAGAAAGTTCTTTTTGCTTCCTCAGCCGCAGTTTATGGTCAAGCGAAAAAGATTCCTCAGGATGAAATGCATCCCCTCGAGCCTCATTGGCCCTATGGTGTGAGTAAGCTATGCGCAGAGAAATATTGTATGCAATATAATAAGTTACATGGATTAAATACTGTAGTCTTTCGCTATAGCATAGTTTATGGTCCTAGAGAATGGTTTGGAAGAGTGCTAACAATGTTTATAAAAAGAATTTTCCTAGAGAATGAGTCTCCCGTGGTATTTGGAGATGGTAGCCAAATAAGAGATTACGTCTACGTGAAGGACTTAGTTAAAGCCCATATGCTCGCAATAATTAACGATAAGGCAAACGGTGAAGTCTTCAATATTTCTAGTGGGAAAGGTATAAGTATAAGAGATTTAGCATCCCTTCTTCTCGAGATTTCTGGCAAAAAATTAGGAATAATATTCGATGATCCGAAGGAGGGAGAAGCATCCAGATATCAGCCTGAAAGAGTGAGGCTTCCGAAAGAATTAAAGGTTTTAGTTTTGGACAATAGAAAGGCTAATAATATTCTAGGGTGGCGGCCTGAAACGGATTTACATGATGGGCTTATTGAGGAAATAAAATGGATAACTGAAAATCCTTGGAGATGGCAAGTTAAACCGAGAGTCTGAGGAAAGGAGAAAATGTGATATGAAGAGGATTATGATTACCGGGGCGGGCGGACCAGCTTCCATAAATTTTGTTGCCTCTCTCAGAATTGCTCCTGAAAAAATGCACATTGTTGGCACCGATGCAAATATGTTTAGGATTCATTTGGCTCCGGTCGACTCAAAATTTATTGTTCCTAGGGCTACAGAATATGGCTATATTGATGCTCTAAACGATATTATTCGAAGGGAGGAAGTAGATTTCGTCCATGCGCAGCCGGATATTGAGGTAAAAGTTTTGTCTGAAAATAGAGAAAAGCTTGAGGCTGAAGTCTTTCTACCCTCGAAGGAGACTATTAGAATTTGCCAAGATAAGTTTGAGTCAGTTAAAATATGGCTTAAAAACGATGTCCCAACAGCTAGAGCGATTGAGATTAAAGATGAAAGAGATGTTGAGAGAGCGTTTGAAGAATTTGGCAGCCCCATCTGGATTAGGGCTAAGTATGGGGCGGGAGGAAGGGGGAGTACACCAGCCCCAAATATCGAGACAGCTCTCTCTTGGATCAATTATTGGAGGGCGAGGGGTGAAAAGTGGGAATTTATTGCTCAAGAATACTTAAGTGGCAGAAACATGGCTTTTCACAGCTTATGGAAGGAAGGCGAACTGCTAGTTTCTATGGTTAGAGAGCGCTTAGAATACATTTATCCGGATTTAGCACCCTCCGGCGTTACTGGAACGCCAGCCGTTCAAAGAACAATACATGATGAAAGAGTAAACGATATCGCTGTCAGATCCATTCTAGCGATAGATCCCAGTTTTAACGGTATTGCATGCGTAGACTTGAAGGAAAATTCTAGAGGGATTCCATGCGTAACCGAGATTAATGCTGGCAGAATGTTTACCACCTCGTTTTTCTTTTCCTATGCTAGTAAAGTGCTTTATGGAGATTACCGATGCAATCTTCCATACATTTATGTGAAATTGGCTTACGGGGAAAATCTTCCCAGTCTTCCTAAGTTTAACGCTTTGCCCGAGAATTTATATTGGATTAGACATATTGATGCTCCTGCCCTCCTCATGAAAGATAACAAAATCTTAGGAAGTATGTATGAATGGAAGATGACATAAAACTTGTAGTATTCGATTTAGATGGAACCCTCATTCACCTACCTATACAATACGATAGACTAAAACACGAAATATCTAAAATCTTAAGGGTTAATAAAGTCGATTCTATTTTAAGCGCTATTTCCAAAGCAGGGCTAGATGAGAGAAATAAGATTTTTAAAATATGGGATAGCCTAGAGGCTGAAGCCTTCTTAGGCATGAAGAAGATAGAAGAAGGAATAAGGATATATAATGATTTTCATGATAAACTCAAATGCCTAGTTACATTACAGGGAAGACGAGTTGTGAGAAAGATTCTGGAGGAGACCGGTTTAACCTTTAACCATATAATCACGAGAGAAGATAGCGTTAATAGAGATGAGCAATTAAGAATAGCCATTGAAAAATTTAAAATTAATCCAAAAGAAATTCTTGTGGTAGGTGATAGGGAGAGCGATAAAGAAGCGGCTGAAAAACTTGGTTGTAGATTCATCTTTATTAGGAGTGGGATGAAATAAATTCTGGAGGTAGATCGTCTTTGAAGAAGATTATAATTGAGGTTGAAACAGAAAATCCTGAAGGCACTAAAATCTACTTGAAGGAAGTTTTAGACACGTTATTAAAAAACAGCTTCTTCCTAATAAAAGGGTTTAATATAAAGATTGTTGAGGAAAAAGCTGACTAAAATTTACCCAATTAACCTAATACTCGGGTTTATAGTCTCTCTAATGAGGTTAGTGGCTATGTTAAAATCCAATTTTTGCGAGCTTATGGTTTTAGCGGCTCTTCTAAATCTGAAGCCTAAAAATTCTCTGCGATTTAATCCAATCTCAAAAATAGTTGAGAGACGAGTGATCAATTTTAACGAGTCTATAATAGTGGGTGAAAAAGTTTACAATGTCAATGAAGACCTTTAAGGCATGCTCTTCTTTTCAGCCATAAGAACCCTATATCCGCTCTCTCTAGCGAGAACCATAGAATTGCCGAATACTTCATTAAGCATTCGCGTAAACCTTTCCTTTCCAATTTTAGATCTCACAACTACCTGAAACATGCCTCCTTCACTCATGTATTTCGGCGCCTCAACCACTATGGCTCTAACCGTCGCCATCCCGGCGCTTATAGGCGGATTAGATAAAATGCACTCGAAGACCATGCCCTTAACCGGCTCATATAGGTTGCCACATCTGGCTTCAGCATTATTAACCCTGTTAATCTTAATGTTATGCTTAGCGAGGTTAACAGCCCGCCTATTTATGTCAACCATAATTACATGGATATTAGGGTTCAACGCTGCAGCTACAATCCCTATAACCCCATATCCACAACCCATGTCCAGAACATAACCTTTCTCCGGCAGAATCATATGCTCAACAAGGATCTTTGTGCCTAAATCGACACAATTCTTCGAGAAGACGCTTTTAGAAGTCAAAAACTGAAAACGCCTTCCACGCAAATAAGCGTGTATCAGCTTAAACCCTAGCCTAGACCTCGGTCTGGGAGTAAAGTAATGTTCAGCTCCACTATAGTTACTATACATGTATCTCGTACTTTCCCCAAGATTTTATATCTTCACGATTTATATGCTCAGCTTTAAGGGCTTTAAGCGGATTTCTTCTTATCTCCTTATTCTTTCACAGCGCCTAGAATCAGCGATATTAAAGCCATCCTCGTAATTAAGCCATTTTCAACCTGCTGGAAGTATCTCGCAAAAGATGTCGAATCTACTTCAGCTGAGATTTCATCTACTCTGGGGAGAGGATGGAGTACTATGAGGTCACTTTTGGCTTTTCTCAGGGTGTTAAGGTCTATCCTGTAGGATCCTTTAACCCTAGCGTATTC
>JAOAJJ010000079.1 GCA_026414245.1 Candidatus Bathyarchaeota archaeon | reverse complement strand
CCCGTAGTCTCCTTAATCTTAAAGTTGCCGCTTATGTGATCAGCATGTCCATGAGTGTTAACTATGTATTTAGCGTGTAACCTATTTCCTCTGACTTCGCTGAGAACTTGATGCCAATCATCCCCGACGAAGCCCGGATCTATTATGAGCGCTTCCAGAGTCCTTTCACAGAAAACTATGTAGCAGTTCGTATATAAAGGGCCGACTGTTAAAGATATTATCGGCAAATATTCGCCCCCTTAACATTAATATTATTATGAAGATTAGACTAAAATATGCATGGGGGAAAGTTTAAAAGCATCCTTATATCTTTCTTAAAAGGGAACTAAAGGTAAAAAGGCAGCGTGGAGAGGGAAATCGTGATAGAGTTCTGTCCGAACTGTGGAACTAGACTAGTTATGAAACGCAAGAAGGATTTAAAGGAGGCTTTCCTCATATGCCAGAAGTGCGGCTACGAAAAGCAGATGGAGACTCCGATTTTCTCTCCATCTAGAAGGGTTTCTGAGATTAAACCCGAAGATAATATAGTTGTTATTGGAGAGAAGGAGCAGAAACTGAAAACCCTGCCAGTAATCACTGTTGAGTGCCCGAAATGTGGAAATAATCTGGCATATGTCTGGCAGGTTCAAACCAGGGGAGCTGACGAATCGTCAACCCAATTCTTCAGGTGCACGAGGTGCAGCTACACGTTTAGAGAATACTCATAATTCATTCACTTACGTGCTCTCATTCTTCTTGGAGGAAAGGTTTGAAAATATATAAAGAGTGGTTTAATCAAAATAAATATATGAGGTTTTAATGTCCCACTATTATCTATTAAATAAGCATGTGCTTGAGGTTCTTCCAAGAAATCTAGATAACCTCACAATACTGGACGTTGGTTGCGGCCGTGGGGAATGGGGTTTTCTCTTAAGGGCTAAGAAGAAGGGTTCACCCCACTTAATTGGAGTGGATATTTGGAGACCTCACCTAGAAAATCTATGCGGGACCATGGTTTATAGCGGCCTTATCATGGCAGACGCCCCCCATCTTCCGCTGAAAGATAGATGCGTGGATATAAGTTTAGCATGTGAAATTTTAGAGCATCTAGCCAAGGATGCTGGCTATAAACTCTTAAGGGAGTTGGAGAGGGTTAGCAGGAAAACGATAATAGTTTCAACGCCGTTAAACTGGCCGCAAGGGAAAATTTACGGAAACCCATATGAAAGGCACATAAGTGAGTGGAGTGTTCAGGATCTAACCTGCCTCGGCTATAATGTAAACATTGTCAGCGCCACCCATCTTCCACGAGCGGCCAGAATTGTAAATGGGGTTAGAAGATTTTTATTCAGGCTTCCCCGTAACCCTCAAATAATCTTAGCGTATAAAATGTTAGAGAGTTAGTTTGTTGAGCTGGCTTCTCCCGAAAATGTTATCACTGTTCCCTCCTCATATATCCGCCATGGCGGTAAAGTTTACATGATGTGAATAAATTCTTACAGTCTACTTCCAAATATTTTAAGCGGTTTTGTCTACTTGAAATATACTTAATGCAGCTCTCACTCTTCTCCACCTAAAATTAGCTAAATAATAAGGTTATAAGCGAGTGCGAAATAATTTAAAGTGGTGAGGAAAACGCCACCGCCGCGGAGGTTAATCTATTGTTCAGGATTAGAATTTCAGATACAAAAACATTTAGGAGCGTTTTAGACGCGCTATCCACAATTGTGGATGAGGCAACATTCACGATTGGTTTAGATGGAATAAGGCTTAGAGCCATGGACCCCTCCCGCGTGGCAATGGTTGACTTCGAGATGCGGAAAACTAGCTTCGATGAGTATGAGGCTGCAGGGGACTCTAAAGTATGCGTCAACCTCAATGAACTTAAGAAGCTGATTAAGAGGGCTGGTAAAGACGACACTATTGAATTATCTTTGAATGAGGAGTCCGGGCGAATTCTCGTTAAAATAAAGGGTCGATATACTCGAACGTTTTCGCTGCCCGTGCTTGAGGCGAGTGAGGAGGAGGTTCCTGAACCCAAGTTGGCGTTTAACGCGAAAGTAACTCTCACATCCAGCGACTTCAACGATATTCTGAAAGACGTTGAGATGGTTAGCGACAGCGTTAGAATCGAGGCTGACGGCGAAAAATTTATAATGAATGCTAGGGGCGATGTTGCCGGAGCCGAGATAGAGATAAAAAAGGGCGATGATACGCTGATATCAATAGAGGCTGCAGAGCCCTCAAAGGCTACGTTCAGCCTGAGCTATCTGGCAGACATCGTTAAGGCGGCTTCAGACACATCCGACATTGTTACACTTGAATTCTCAACAGATATGCCGCTACGCCTGGATTTTAGGCAGCGTTATGATGGCAAGCTAGTGTATCTTCTGGCGCCGAGGATAGAGGTTGAATAGCGCTGAAAACATGGAGGGGGAAAGAATACTTACGCTAAGTGATCTGGTTAAGTATCCTTTTATGCCCGAAGCCGCTGATGAAGTGAGGAGGCTGGACTTTAGAATAGAGCATCTTTTAAACCCTGATTACGAACCTGTGCTTGAGAGGGCTGAGAAGAGAATAATTGAGGCTTTAACAACGAACCCGCCTGAAGTAAGTTATAACCCGCATGAATATAGCGAATATGTGGAAATACTCTCTTTTCCAGCCGCAATAGTTTTGGCGGCGGCTCTCGCCAACGACTACGTTAAGCGTCGGTACGCCTTAGCCGAAGCTAGGAGAGCCTACGGTTTTCTCAGGACTGAGAAGGAAGATAAAATCATTAATATAGCCGGTAGATTCGGCTGGAGAATAAGGGCGTTAAACATGCAGATAAGCTTCACGAAGTTTGACTTCGCTCTAAACTTTATAGACTACCTAAAGAATGCAACATTATTCCATGAGAAAGAATGGAAGATGGTAAATAGGTTAGTTCATGGCGGGGAAGTATATTTATCTAAGCAGGATGTTGCGCGCCTACTCCAAGAAGAGGTAAGACGCTACATTGAATCCAAGATAAATCTTAGCGTCAGCTCAAAGATCCCTGAAGGAGTCTTGGAGCGCGTGGAGGATCTTAAGCGGATATGCTCCGAGAAAATTAAGGAGGCTCCTCCTGAGCAAATCTCCTCAAGCGTCATCGACGACGCTTTCCCACCCTGCATGAGAGAGCTATACAGCGCGATTAAAGCCGGACGGCATGTATCCCACGCCGGACGGTTTGCTTTGACATCTTTTCTCTTAAATGTGGGGATGGAGCCTGAAGCGATAATTGATTTATTCCGGAAATCACCCGACTTCAATGAGAGGATAGCTCGATATCAAATTGAGCATATTGCTGGTGAAAAGGGTTCGAGGACGAGGTATACTCCACCCAAATGCGATACGTTGCGCACCCATGGTCTCTGTCTGGGCGCGGATAATCTATGTGGGAGGGTTAGGCATCCATTAACCTATTATCTTAGGAGGGCAAAGTCTTTTAGAGTGGGTGAAGAAGAGAGAATCGACGAAATTAAAGAAGGATGAAAACAGATAATGGATAACTTGACGTTTATCCGCGAAGCTTTCTCCAAATTCTATAACGAGAATATTGATAGGATCGAGGTGCCGAAATCCATTGGGAGTAGAGAGTTCGGCTTCACAATGTTTAGAGAGGGGGTTATGGTTAGGCATAAAGGCTTCATAAACCCTGAAGACCTAAAAGAGTTTATTAAGAAGAATGTTCCCTCAAACGTTTACTACTCGGCAGCTTACTACAGTGTCCCGGAGGCAAAAATGGATGAGAAGGGGTGGCTTGGATCAGACTTATTCTTCGATATAGACGCCGACCACATACCGACTAAATGCGATAAGAAGCATGATACTTGGACATGTAGGGGGTGCGGCTTTAAGGGTAGAGGGGAGGCTCCGGAAAAATGCCCCTCCTGCAGCGGTGAAAGCTTCGATGAGAAAACCTGGCTGTGCGAAGTATGCTTGGAGACTGCGAGAAACGAGACGATAAAGCTGGTGGATATGCTGATGGATGATTTAGGCTTTTCACCCAAAGAAATAAAGTGCTCTTTTAGCGGGCACAGGGGCTACCATGTCCAAGTGGAGAGCGAATATATTCTCAACCTTGATTCAAACGCCAGAAAAGAAATAGTTGACTATGTGACTGGAACAGGTATAGACGCTGTCTTCCACGGGCTTGAGGAGATAGGGGATGGAAAGACAGTTTTCCTCGCCGGCCCAAGCCTAAACGATGCGGGTTGGCGTGGGCGCGCAGCGAGGGGCGTATACGAGTTTCTTTTAACAGCCACAGATATAGATTTAAAGAAACTTGGGTTGAAGAAAAAAGTGGTTGAGAGGATTTTAGCTAACCGGGATGAGATTTTGGCAAGCTGGAAGGTGAACGGACCCTGGAATATGATTGAGGGTTTGGGGCTGGAGGGTTGGCGGAAAATCATTAATTATGGTGTCACGTTCCAGTCCGCTAAAATTGACACTGTTGTCACCAGCGACGTCCATAGGCTTATACGCTTACCCGGGACATTGCATGGGAAGACCGGTCTACTCAAGATTTCTTTTCCGATAAGCAGGATTGAGGATTTTGACCCGCTTAGAGAGGCTTTGGCGTTTAAGAGTGGAGAGGTTGAAGTATACGTTGATGAGGCTCCCGCCTTTAGGCTGGGAGACGATGTTTTCGGACCCTTCGAAAAGCAGAAGGCGGTATTGCCGCTTTCAGCAGTCATCCTCCTTTTATGTAAGAACGCTGCTAGAGTGATTGATCAACATGTATGATGAGCTATTCGAGGCTTGGAGAAGGGAAAGAGAGAACGCTGGTTTACAGAGCTTACCTAAAGACTTCTATGTGCGCTTAGCTGACTACGTGAGAAGAATCCGTGAAGAAAGGCGCATGATGGATGAGGAAAGCGTAAGGGGCAGGCTCTTGCAGATCGAGGAAGAGAACGTTAAAAGGATGATCTACGATCTAATCCGCATGAGATACGATAAAATTCTACATATGGCTGCCGGCGGCGAGGTGGTGCCGCTATCAGCGTTAACTGAGGAGGAAGAGGGGGTTTACAGCAGCCTATCGATATGTGTGGAAGCATATAAGAGATTGCTAGATGACGTAATGCAGGGTCGGAGACCAAGAAAGGCTAATTTTAGAGAGACTGGAGGATTCATTGTTGTCCGTATAATTAAAGAAATCCCCCAAATAGTTGGGGTTGACATGAAAATATATGGGCCATTTAAACCCGAAGACATAGCTACGCTCCCAGAAGAGAACGCTAAGGCTCTAATAAAGCAGGGGGCAGCAATGGAAATTAACGTTCAATGACTTAAACTTAATATCGATAGAGGAGAAATATCCCTAAACGGTTAGCGGAGTAAAATTTCGGGATTTCAGAGGCGCATACCCATGATTTTCAATCTTAGAACCCCCCTCTCGGAGAGTGATGTTCGCAGGCTACGCGTCGGCGACATAACTTATATCACTGGGACTCTGGTTACAGCGCGCGACGCAGCGCATAAAAGAATTCATCAATATTTAGCGGAGTCCAGGAAGCCCCCCTTTAACCTTGAAGGTTTAGCGCTCTTTCACTGCGGCCCCCTGGCGAAAAGGGTTAACGGCGAATGGGTTATAGTGGCGGCTGGTCCGACAACCAGTATGCGTATGGAGGAATTTGAGCATGAAGTTATTAAGAGCCTTGGGGTTAGGCTGATAATTGGTAAGGGTGGTATGGGGGAGCGAACAAGGAGAGCTATGATGGAGCATGGCGCAGCCTACGCGGCGTTTACGGGTGGAGCAGCTGTTTTGGCAGCGAAACATGTTAGAAGGGTTAGGGATGTTTTATGGATGGATTTAGGTATGCCTGAAGCAGTATGGCTTCTCGAGGTTGAAGGCTTCG
>JAOAJJ010000078.1 GCA_026414245.1 Candidatus Bathyarchaeota archaeon | reverse complement strand
AATGTTCTTCTAACCTGAGCTAGCAACCTTAATCCTCCTGAATCTTAACCTTAACAGGAGGACCCATAGTTGATTTAATGTAGATAGAGGCTATATTTCTAACCCCCCTCTTAAGCTTCCCCTCGATTCTATTTAAAACCGCCTCAATATTATCTATTAATTCGTCGTCACTCATGTCTTCCGTCCCAACCCTGCAGCTCAAGACAGGCTGCCCCCTTGTCCTAACCATAACCAGTCTCCTGTGCCGCTCAACTTCACGCTCCATGTCTACTGTTGGGGGCACCGGCGTTGGCATCTTACCCCTAGGGCCTAGTATTGCGCCGAAGACTCTGCCAACCAGAGGCATTAATGGCGCTGTGGCGACGAAGGAATCAAATTGTTTAGCTATCTGCCTCTGCCTCTTCTTATTACCCATGAGGCTTTCAATCTCCTCTTTCTCTAGAACCATGTCTGCGCCGGCTCTCCTAGCCCTTAGAGCAGCGTCGCCTGAGGCGAAAACACACACATTAACTTTTTTCCCTATTTGATGCGGCAGCTCAATGGTCTCCTGTATTCTATTCTCGGCTTTGCTTACGTCGACGTCTCGAAGATTTATAATGACCTCTACCGATTGCTTAAAGTTTCTTTTCGGGGTTTTCGCCCTCATCTCTCTTATTGCTTCAGCCAAATTGCTTCTTCCCACAGGCATTTTTAGATTCAACCCCAGTAATGTAAGAATTACGTGAATATTTAAGGATAAAAATATTATTGTTCCGCTTTCTCAGCGCTTCTGATCACATCATCATATTTTCCCTCATCGATCTCCCTTAAAACCATCTTAGGATCCTTGCCATCAACCGTAACACCCATACTCACACAGCTGCCAACAATCTCCTTAACAGCTGCCTTTAAAGTCCTAGCCAAAAGCTTGCTTCGCTTTATCTTAGCGATCTTTACAACCTGCTCTATTGATAAATTGCCAACCTTCTCAACATTAGGTTTCCCAGAACCCTTCGCTATGCTAGCCTCCTTAATAATTAGGGCTGACGTCGTCGGTATACCAACCTCAACCTCAAAGGACTTTGTCTCCGGATTAATGATCACTTTGACCGGAACCTTCATCCCAGAATATTCCTTAGTCAGCTCATTAATCTTATTTACAACAGCAACAACATTCACACCTAACGGCCCGATTGCCGGGCCAATTGGTGGGCCAGCTGTTGCCTGCCCACCGCTAACCACTAGCTCAACAACTCTTTTCTCAGCCTGCATCATTCTCAACTCCCTTTGGAAATTAATCTCACGTAGTCTGCGTGAACCGTAACTGGAAGCGTGAACGTTGCCTCCAATAGCTCTATTGTTACTTCACCTTTACCCCTATCTATATCCGTTATCTTAGCTCTCATACCTCTAAATGGTCCACTAACAATTTCAACAATATCATCGATGTCAAGCTCATCGATAACTGATTTCACCACAATATATTTTTCAATTTCCGAGAAGGGTAGAACACCCGGCACCCTAGACTTGACGTGCTTTATGTTGGCTGTAGCCCTCTCAACCCAGTGGGGTCCCTCAGCCTCAATGAATATGTAGCCTTTTAGATTTTCGGGTATGAGCATAGCCTTCACTGGGATATTGTTAACTTCAACTCGGCCCATTATGATTTTAGCGACATTCAATTCTTGACCAACCGTTGTGCTCACAGCGAATATTCTCGTTGACTCCTCTACGCTCATTCTACCACGCTCACTAATACCAGTATAGGCTGAGGAATTGGACGCTCGCCCTGATGAAGGAGGCGAGCATGTATACTGTGAAGCCTATTAAACCAACTATAGCTACACCTAGAAAGCATAATTTTATGGATAACCAAAGCTCATCTCTACTGGGTTTTTTAGCGAGTTTAAGTAGTCTCAGGCTAGCCTTCATAAACGACATTAATCCCAAATTAAATCCACCGTCATCTACTCAAAAAAAGGGAATCCTATATAAAAGTGTAGCGCCATATTATCGGTGAACCCTCTATTAAGCACCAATATCGCCGGGACCCGCTGTTAATAATACGCCTCTTAAGCCATTAAACCCTCAAATGCAAAAATATTTTCACTTGTTTCTGAGCCCCCTGAAGGGTTCAGAAGGATAACCTCTTCCCTCCCAGTATCCGAGCTTCTCATCTTTTAGGACTTCCACCCTATGAACCCATTTTGCCCATTTATAGCCATACATGCCCGGGGCGACAAGCCTAGCTGGATAACCATGCTCGATTGGCAAGGTTACGCCATTCATTTTCAGGGCGAGTATGACGCACATTTTTCTAATATAATCTATTTTATGGTTTGTGGAGTAGCCATCTAGAGAGTGGAAGAGTAGGGCTGAGGCGCCTTCTCTGGGCTGCGCCATCTCGAGCAGCCGCCTGATGAGAACCCCCTCCCACTCTGCAACCCCTATAAGAGAGCCGCCGGGCACATTATCATAGCATTCCAGAACCTCAATTAACCTGGTCTGAGGCAACGCCCTCAATTCATCGTATGTAAGGTAGAGCGGTTTTTCAACGTATCCATCGACGGTAAGCTTCCACCTTTCGACATTTATGTTTGGTATCTCACCCTTCTGGATCGTGAAGAATTTCTCGTTAGGTGTTAACGATATACCCAACTTTACACATCACTCTCTGATTCCTTAATAGATAGACAATATTTCAGTTTTTTATTCAGCATAATAAGAGTTTTGCGAAGACACTACCTCGCACCATACTTCTCCACAATCTTTAGAACCCTATAGGCTTCATCCTCATCCCTACACCATGTTTGCAGGAATAATCCGCCATGCTTAAGCTTCTCTAACATTATTTTTACCTCCCAAGGCTCACAGCTTATATATAGACATTTCCCTGAGTCAAGTATTTTCTGGCATATATGTATCCATTTGGATGCTGGCGGCGACCCTGCTCCCGGAACCCATTGTATCCCATCTATCGAATCCACCTCTAAAAGGGCGTCTAAGTTGCCTAAAGCCATAGGTCCATCCAGATGAAAGATTGAGTTATCTAGATGCTTAGATAATATGATCTGCTCCTCTAGGAAAAACTCTCTGAATGTTTTTGGGGAGACCAGCCCGGAAAAGTCGTCTTGGAGTGGAAGAAATTTTCCTCTCGAGTAGGCAGGTATCCAGCTTATTGAACCACTCTGGATTCTTGAAATCTTCTGGTAAAAGGCTTCAAACACTTCGATACATATCTCAGTCAGCCTACTAATGATCCTTTTAACCTCCTTCGGATGGGTATATAGCGCTCTCACAAGATTCCGCGTACCAATCATGGCTGCCAAAGCGTCTCCACCGTAATGCAGATCCGGTATGCCCACGAGAAAATTTCCCTCGGCAACCTTGCAGACAGCATCCATTATCTCATCTATTCTTCTCCACCACTTGTTAGATTTATTTAGGTAAGGCTCGAAACCCTCCAAAGTATTTAGGAAAGGCTTCACCCATGAGGTATGCTCATCTAGGAATATGAGCTCGCCGCCGAGAAAAGCCGTGAGCTGATTGGGACCTAGGTTCGGACAATAGTGTGGAAGGGCGTCGCCGAGAAAAACTGTGCTCTCAAAGTAGAGTTCAGCCTTCTTCAACACGTAATCTATGTTCGTCCACTTCTCCTCAATGGTTTTAACTTCCGGCAGCGTTATGCTACGCTCCGGTTTTCTAGGGGCGGTTATATAGATTAAGGGTCTATCTATAACCTCCCTATTCCAGAAGGCGTCGAAGCGCTGTTTTATAGTTTCAAAATCCACCTCATTTAAATAGGATCGCAATGATCTGCCTTCCTGCATTCTCATACTCAGTTTTCTTAAAAATTTAAGAGGTTTCAGAAAATATTTTTATCGGATATTTACCATGTTTCCTCCAGACGCTTGTAGCCGCCAACAGCCCCATTTCTCGGAAGCCTGCCGGTATATCCTCTGTTATTGATAGTATGAATCTGTCACCGGGAGTAGCCTCTTTAAGAAGACCCAAAACATATTTCTTGACTGCGCTGGGACTCTCTAGGAACATCGATTCCGGAATGTTGAGACTTATTATTTTCCCATCCCACGCCTTTTTTGCCTCCTTCAGCGGTAGGTCGCCTATAGGCGGAGGCGTAAATGCTTCAACTACGTCCAGATCCGTTTTAGCTATCAAGTCTTTTAGAACCTTAAGTCTTCCATCCATATGATCCTCCAAGATCTTGTCATGTCTACGTAGAAGCCTATGCTGCCTACTATAGAATGGCATGATGTATCTCTCATAGAGCTTCGGGCTTACTATAACGCTATTCATGTTATCCATTCCATTCACAACCTCGGCTGGGGACTCCGCCAATATTTTATAGCGCTCATCAGCCCTCCTCTCTAAGGCTCTCAAAAGCCTCTCGAACTCCTTAGGATACTTATGGAGCGCTATAGCGAACATTCTATACCCCATGAGCTCGATTTGAAGCTCCTGGATCGGCGAGCGGCCAGCCCAAACAAACACGATTCCATCGTCGCCCAGATTGCGCTCAGCTTCGAGGAAAGGCTTATAGTCGGGAATATACCGCGTATCCTCAGCTATAAACTCAAAAACCTCAAAGTCCGCTAAATCCTTAATTGGATGATCTATGATCCAGGAGGTGCCGGCGCCCTCCTGTAGACCAATTCTCTGCTTCATCGATACGCTGCCAAGAGGAGTATGGAACCTCGTATATATAATGTTGCCTAGGCTCGTGGTCTCAACTCGAACATGAGGCATCTCAACCCTCCACACTGGGGCTGAAACCTTTAAGCCTAAACCCATGTTCCTAAGCTTACGCTCAAAGCGCCCTCTGGGAAGAAGCCCGTCATGAATTAACCACGGTATCCTATCTGGCTCCCCACCTCGGTAAACAGTCATCACGCTCTTCCTAATATTCAAATTAACACACTTCCATCGCTCTCAAGGAAACTTGATTTAAGAAAGCATTTAGCAGACTGTCTAACCATCATCTGCCATTAGGAGCTTAGTCTTAAAACCCTTTATGAAGATCTGCGATTTACTCGATTAAGCATACTTCTTACATTTATAGCAGTACCATCTCTGGTATTGCGGTATCCATGTGAGCGGGCCCCTGCAGGTTGGGCAGACCGGTGCCTGCTGCGCTTGTTGCTGTTGAGGCTGCTGCACTTCCGTAATCTGGGCTTGACGCTGCTTTAAGAGGACGAAGTCTCCTACGGATTGCACTTCTTCCCACGGCACCTCTCTCGTTGAGCCGTCCTTCCCCTCGATATATAGCGATATACCCATCCTTCCAATGGTGAAGCTTATGTCCCTAACAGTCCCCACCAGATAGCCGTCTCCATCTATAACCTGCATGCCGACTAGGCGTTCTCGTGTTACGCTTCTTTCTTTAACCTGCGCCATAATGGTCTCTCCAATTTGCCTCAAACTCTAATGTTTAGAGCATAGCTAATTTAAGCTTTGTTAAGCATCGATAGATTAATAAGGCTAGAGAACATAGAGGTAAAGCATGTCAAAATCAATAGAATCTGTCTCTAAGGGTCTAGATATCTCGATGAAGAACCCGATGCTGCTGGCTCCATACGCTGCCCCGATAATTATTCAATGGATTTTCTCCGCTCTCGCCTATTTGTTCCCCATAAGATACTATTTTATCGAGGCGCCGAACCCGTTCATACTCATGTTCGGCTCATTTATAGCCGCGATTCTAGGCTTTATAGCCGCCTGCATGCTTATAGATATGGTTAATGACCTCCTTAACAATAGACCAATAGATTTTAGCAAGAGCCTGAACTTTGTGGTCAGAAAAATTGGGACATTGATTGTAACAGCTATAATTGCTGCTTTACTCAGTGTAACCGCTGTCTCTTATACACATC
>JAOAJJ010000077.1:3723-5904 GCA_026414245.1 Candidatus Bathyarchaeota archaeon | reverse complement strand
AGACTTACCTATATCGGTTAGCACATATTTTTTCGACTCCACATCAGGCTCTATAAGATCCATGTTCAAAAGAACTTTAAGATGATATGCAAACCTACCTGCGTCTTTACTCGGACTCAGCTTTAAAATCTTCATTATCTCCGTATAGGAGAGGGGCCCCCTATCAAACAGCAGCTTGAGTATACTCAGCCTTAGATTCGATGATACCGCCTTCAGGACTCTGGCACCGGTTCTCTTAGTTGATGGGGGCAAAATGCACGACCCAAAAATATTATTTTAGATCCCAGATTTAAAACTTAATCTCAAATGGGAAAAAATTATCTCTTTATTATGCAGGTTCCTATCGTTTTAATCCCCCATATTTTTCAGCTATTTTCATGTTCCAACATATTTCTTAAGACTTTCAGACCCCACGAACCATCATAAACACGCTCAAATGTTTTCAAAAGCCCAACAATTCAGATAAGACTTCATATATGCCTTCCCCGCCTAAAGCCTTAAACAGAGATCGACTCTTAAGCTGGAATTCTATGAGCTATAGGTCGGATACTCAGTGACTACCCCAAACCAGTAAAACAGAACTCAGGTGGCCTTACATGAAGATTTACTGAAAGATTAAAATGGGTTCCCCTATACTATTTTTAGGGGAAGCGTTTTTGGTAAGGAGGGCAGTTCATCAGGAATTGGCTTTTGAAGAAACTTAAGGAAAAATAATCTGCTGTATGTGGCTGTTGATGAGAAGAAGCGCCCACCGATTATAAATAAAAATTTTGACTTTCTTGTCTTTACATTCTTTAAAGTCTATGCTATTCCCCTATAAAGGAGGTAGTGGATTCCTTTGGGAAACATGGATTCATCCCAGTGATGTAATAGCCTTAAGACAATGGGAGAATTTCCTCAAATCTTACTTTAAATGTGACGCCCAAGCTCTCATAGTTTATGTTTATTGGATAAGAGATTAAAAATTCCCTAAGGGATTTTGACGATAGGTCTATCTTTGAGTATAAAGACAGGACTTATGGGATAAAGGCTATAACAATAACTGATTTTGAGAGATAATGATACCAAGAGGAGCGTTGCCTCCTGAGCCTACTGAGTGGCAATTACCAAGAGAACAAGCAAAAAATTTACTACGAGATATAAATTTCTTCCTGCTTAGCAATAATCAGTAGCTCTCTGACGTTAACATTATCGTTATTTTCATAAGGTTTAAAAGTTTACATGGAAGGTTAGCTCCATGGGAAACGAAGCTAAGATGGGGGTTCCACGGGAAGATCACATTAAGCCCATACATCAGCGAAAAATTTAGTTGAAAGAAGCCCGTGAAAAAGCCTAAACCTATCAAAAACCCTTGAAAAATCATTACTTTCCAAAATAAGCCAAATTTCATAAACAGAATTGAGAATTGGGGAAGTCTTGGGGGCGAAGCCCTGGTGGTGCGGCCGCCGGGATTTGAACCCGGGATCGCAGGCTTGGAAGGCCTGTGTCCTAACCAGGCTAGACGACGGCCGCATTATCGCACTATTATCTTTGATTTTTTCTCTGTTTGAGGGAGTTAATTAATTTTTTGCGTGTATGCTTTGCTTATAGCCTGGATATCTTGAATCTTGGGTGACCGGGCTGTGGGCGTTTTCCCTCCTCCATTAATACTTGAGCATATGCTGCGTTTATTAGGCTTATCGCTGGGAAAATGTATTCTGCGTCGCTTACCGGTCCATATAGTATGAAGTCTGCTCCGATAGCTACTGGGAGCCCGTTGGCGATCGATGAGCAGACTATGCTTAAGACTTTATCTTTTTTATCTTTCAGTGACTTCCATGATGCTATCGCATTGTGGGCTCCGCATCCCGCTGGATAGCCGTATCTCGCCTTAACTTCAGAGATAGCTTTACATGCCAGCCCCAGCGTCGCAATATCCATGACAACTGTATCCACAAGTATTTTTGTTATTCCAGCAGACTTCATTCTGGGCATCAGGGTCTCGAGGAGCTTCACTCTCTCCCCGTAGGAGATTATGGCTCTCGTAGAGTATGTGAGCGCTATAGAGGCTTGCAGACCTATCTCCCTAGCCTTATCGTATATTATGGGCTTAGTTTCAGGGTTGATGGAGTTCAAAATCACCCTATCAATTATGCCAAGATCCCTAGCGGCCTCCATACCGCTCACAGCAGCATGCTCAGA
>JAOAJJ010000077.1:0-3713 GCA_026414245.1 Candidatus Bathyarchaeota archaeon | reverse complement strand
TATAAGAGACAGTGCTCAGAAACATAATCTATTAACAGAGGCATTTCAGTGGCTTCAGCTGCAAACTCGAGATATTTCCTAGCGTTCTCCGGGTTTGAGCAGACGACGTCAAGCATAGCCGGAAGCCCGGTCTTATCAGAGATCTCCTCAAGCCTACATATTAGCGTCTCAGCAGCCCCCTGATCAAAGGCACCGGACTTTTCATCATGGACTATTTTATCTCCCTTATAAAACATGCTTCCAATCATAACTGTCGGGTTCTCTCCAGGCTGGCCGCCAACCTTAACTCCCGAGATCTCGTAGACCAGTTGCTCCCTACTAAACCTGAACATTAAAGACCTCCAAACTAGTTTATTTCTAATTATTCCTAAAATTTTAATATACGTTATTAAGCCTTTTCAGTTAAAAGTTTTCAGCCGGGCTATGCTTTAATATTTCTTAGCTCTGAATAGTGTTAGAGGCTGCTTCGGAGATGGGGAAGGGGTCGTTGATTTGTATAGAGGGGCTTGATAAAAGCGGTAAGACAACCCAATCCCGTCTGCTTGTTGAGGCGCTTAATAGTAGGGGTTTTAACGCTATTTACACAAGCGAGCCGAGCGATGGCGAGGTGGGGAAGTTTATAGAGAGATATGTTTTAAAGAGACGGCGGCGTATACCCGTCTCCATAGAGGCGCTTCTATTCGCCGCCGACAGAATCGATCATTTTGAGAGGAAGATAAAACCTATGCTTAATGAGGGGAAGATAGTTGTCTCAGACAGATATGTTTACTCGTCATTAGCCTATCAGGGCGCCGCCGGGCTTGACATCAGCTGGATAATTGAGATTAATAGGATGGTTCCTAAACCGGATCTAGCGATATACTTGGATGTACCAGTAGAGGTTGTTATGGAGAGGATTATGAAGAAGCATGGGAGATCGGTTATGGAGACTTTTGAGACGCAGAGCAGGGTTAGGGAGATTTACCTAAGCCTTGTCAAGAGGGGCGATCTGCTGCCGGTTGACGGAAACAGGCCGATAGAAGAGGTTTCACTGGATATACAGAGGATAGTTTTCAATAAACTTAAATTGCTGGAAGCTGAGTAGCTCCACCCAACCTAATATTAACAGCGGTCTCTCCGGTGAGCTAGGATAATATTTTCCGCCAAAAACTCCACCATTTCTCTCGGCGATACACGCTGAGGTCCCTTTTCATGAAAAACCCTTATCTCAAGATATCTTTCTCTCCCGCCGAAGATGAACCTCAGAAAATAGTAGTCGAATCGCAGAGGCTTACGTTTCCCGTTCACATCTGCGCTCTTCACATAGTATCTGATGATGGAGATGAAGTCCAATAAGCGGAAAACTCTTTCACCTATAGCTTTTAGGAGAAGATTAAGCGTATCTGAATTAATGTAATGAAACGTTAAGTCTTCCGCAACCCCAAACTCGAAAATAACATCTATGTCTGCCCCGACACTTCTAGACCAGTAGTCCCCTACGCTGCGCCCATTCAAACCATACAACGCATTCACTACAGCTCTCTGGATATCTTGGATAGGGGCGTGAACCTCTAGGAAGGAGACTTGATGGCATCTTTCAGGAAAGCCGCTATATACGCCTAAGAGCTCTCTCCCCATCATTTTTTCATTTTCCCAATTCTTCTTATTCTCTCAAGGTTATCTAGCAACGTGGACATCACTAGACTCAGCTTCTGAATCTCTTCAAGGCTCTCCTCAATTTTGAGCCTCTCATTAATCCCCCATATCTTCGTCAGGATAATTGATTCAGCTTGACTTAAAGTTGACGAGATCTCAAACTCCTTAACCTCTTCCTCCTCCTTAACTACGACAACCTTCTTCTGACATTGGGCACACCATAATTCGCCGCTCCTAAGCCTAAATATCGGTGACGCGCATACTGGGCATGATAAGTCTGTTAGGGTTGCGCCGCCTCTCAGTAGATCAGCCATTAAGCGAACCCTGTCCCTTTCCCTGCCCTCATCCGCCGACAATTTTAGATGCACCTCCAGCATCTATAGCCAACAAATTTCATAATCCCTCTTCTAGCTCTTTAATCTTGCTTTATACGCTTTAACAATATCTATGGCGTCTTTCACGTCTTCAACCCTGGCTAGAATTCTAATCTTCTCTGGAGTAATCTGAATATTATAGTTGCATCTCAGGCACTTAGCGGTCTTCTGCCCCTCCCTAGCATACCTAACTAATCCACATCTAGGGCAATTGAACACTATGTATCCGACCAACTGGAAGACCCAAAAAGACTCTAAAATTACAGCCCCTAATTATCTTTCCGGTCTGCGCGCTAGATCGCTGGGTTAAAGCCCATAGGTTAACCTGTATAGCGTAAAGCTCAGCACACCATTCCTATATGAGAGATCTACGATTTTAGGGATTATGGGCACGGGTAAGACCAAATGCCTATAGAATCTCACATCACCATGCTCAGCCTCAATCACCACATCCCACTCTGAGACCGACACACGTATATCGTCCTCCTCCACCCCGGGCATATAGGCCATTACGATAACCCTATCCGCCTCAACATATAAATCAACCAGCGGGCTTCTAACCCACGGGGCTACAATAGGCCTATAGGCTCTTCTTTCCTCGGGTGGGGGAGCCCTCTTTCTGGGCTTAATGCCGAAAGCCTTAACTATAATTAAACCGAAAATGAAGCCGCCTATATGCGCCCAGAAAGCTACGCCGGATAAAATTCCGCTCAGAGATATTATGCCCATCAGCATCTGATAGATAAACCAGAAGCCTAGGTAATAGTATGCTGGAACACTGACTATAGTGATGAAAATGTAGAAGACTAGAGTCCTTATCCTTGAACGCGGATACATAAGCATATACGCGCCTAAAACCGCCGAGATGGCTCCTGAAGCCCCAACAGCCGGCGTCCTCATCTCGACTATAACGTAGGGAATCGGATTAATATATATGGATAGAATCGTCGACGCTATGTGAGCCAAGCTTGCAAAGAGTCCGCCGAAGAGATAGAAGATTAGGTATTTGGCGTGATCCAGAGCATCCTCAACATTATCTCCGAAAACCCAGAGATAAAGCATGTTTCCCAGCAGATGCATGATGTCCGCATGCATAAACATGCTTGTGAAAAGGGTCTCTAACCTTCTCCCGGACAGAATATTTATTGGGATAGCTCCATAGTTAAGTATGGCTAAATAAAATTTTCTTAGACCCTGAATATAAAAATAGAAGAAAACTATAATATTTATTGTTATTAAAGCGTAATTCACATAAGGCCTTCTAGAAGGCCGATTCTCATCGCCTATAGGCATCATTTTTAGCATTTACCCCTCTTACAAGATATGCTTAAAATCTTTTCAACAGCCTTTTTATAGATTTTTATGCTAGCATAATATTCTTTAACATCTATGTACTCGTTCAAAGTATGGCTTAAGAGTGCTTCCCCTGGGCCGTATGTTGCAGCCGGCACCCTAAAGCGTGATCCAAATATGTTCATGTCGCCTGTCCCAGTCTTCCTAATCAGCTTAGCCTCCTCACCCGTCTCTTCAAAGATGGCTTCCTTTAAAGCCCTTATTACAAGAGAATCTCTGCTAGCCACGTAAGGTTCAACCATGCTCACAGCCTTAAAATCTAGAGTTAACCCATTGTTTTCACCCCTAAACCTACTGACTAAATCCCCGATGATATCCATCACCTTTCCACAGCTTAGGGTGGGGGGTAGA
>JAOAJJ010000076.1 GCA_026414245.1 Candidatus Bathyarchaeota archaeon | reverse complement strand
GCCTTCACGTGACTCAAGCCTCATTATGCCCTCTTTAACAAGTGAATCGACGTATTTCAAGAATTGCATCTTCTGTTCGTAGGGGATCTGAGCTCCAGCGGCAACATCGTGGCCGCCTCCTATTCCAGAGAATTTTTCTGCGGCGATGCGTATTATCTCCCCTATGTTTAATCCAGCTTTCGCAAGCGAATCCGTTACACGCGCAGATATTTTAATCACTTTTTCTCTCGGTATGTAGGAATAGGCTACTAGAGGCTTACTTGGTTTAGGTAGGGTCATTGAAATTATTGTCGATATACTGCTTATCGCCCGCTCATCGATATCTTTTTCCCCATGGAGAACATATATGTTCTCCCACTCTTCGATGCGACTTGGATTGTTGTTAAGCCATATGAGATATTTAGTTATTGTCTGCCTATATTCTTCCAACACTTTAAGAGCCTCTACATACGCCTTGCTTCTGTCACCCATGCATATGGCTACTCCTAAACCTGAAACATTCATTCTCCCAGTGGCATTTAATAGCAGGGCGTATTCCCGCGCATCTCTGAGCGGTGTCCAAGGCTCTTCCCTCACGAGGACGTAAACTGCTCCAATAAGCGTATTCATAATGTCTTCGCTTCTAAATCCTTTGGAAATCAGATAGTCATGTAGGGCTGAGAACAGTCTGCGTTTCTCGTCCTGAGATAGGTCTCTTAATGCCCGCCACCTATCGTTCCTCTTCAATTCAATATTTAATCCGCTTAGGAAGGCTAGGCTCTTATCTTCTTCGCCACTTATTCCAGGTATGTAGGGGCTTGTTGTATATGCTAATGCTTTATGTATTGGGCGGGTTTCTCTGCCGAAAAAAAGTAGGTCGGTTTCAACACTTAAAAGCCCTGCTTCAACAGCATCTTTAACTATTAAATCGTTAACTCCGCCCAGTCTTCTACCCTCATACTTGTCCTGTAAATCTCCCAAAGCCCCGATGACAGCTAAATACGCGAGGTCAATATTCCTCTTGTCTAGAAACTTGGCTACAAGATATGAGATCCCGGAGGAGCTTATCTCCCTAGACCCATCTATACCGAAGAGGTGCGGGTTTAAATGTAAAAAGCTCTCCCTATTCTTCCCGATAGGTTGGTGATGATCAAGTATAATTATGCGCCTATCGCCTAACTTTGCGCCCAAAATATCTAGGTATCCGCTCCCCATATCGGTGAAAACCAGCAGGTTATCTTCTTCACTGAGATTAGATGCCTCGCTCAAAACCTTTTCATCCATCCATCTCTCTATTCGAATACAGAATTTTGCGCCAATCCTTAAGAGGGCTTTACCCATTACCCCAGCGGCTGAGATCCCATCAGCATCCATATGAGAAACTAAAAAAATATTTTTGCCCTCGGCCTCCTGAATTATCTCTTCAGCTACCCTCTTGGAGGAATCAATAAAATTAATTAGACTTTTCTCATCCACCATGAAAAATCACGTTATCTGATGGAGGCGATTATAGCTTTATATTCCCAGTTTGGCGGCAGAACCCCCTTCTCTTTATAGTATTCTGAGAGGCGGTGGATTTTCGACTCAACGATTTGCAAAGCCCTCCTATTGTAAGTATCCTTCCTATGCTTCTGCAGGTGCGCGGATATTCGCGCAGCCTTTCTCAAAAGATTATTTAAGTCTTCAGGTATTTTTGGCGCTAAACCATTCTCCTCCAATATCTTAATTATGCTCTTGCCGACTAACGCCTTAACAAGCGGGACACCATATTGATCGCGCAGCATAACACCTATTTTGCTAGGCGGGTTCCCTTCCCTAGCGAGCTTAATAACTAGAGCTACAATCTCATCTGGCGTATATTTACACCAGCTAGGAGGCCTTTTTCCAACAGGTCTTATGGAGTGTGAGCATCCCTTCTCCTTTTTGGGCAAGTGCTGGTCCTCCAATAACTCTTGAAAAAGAAGATATCACAAATATTTAAAAGCTTTGTTTAAATTAAACATGTGATTGAATTAAATAAAATTGGTCTTAGTGGTTCATATGGCTAAAATAGTTTTTATTGGCGCTGGAAGCGTTGTTTTCGCCAGCCGCCTAATCACGGACATCGCTTATCATCTAGAGCTCAGAGACTCCACTATATCTCTAATGGATATCGACGCTGAACGCCTCAAGATAATAAGTGGGTTTACGCGCCCCCTCGCCTCGAAATATGCGCCTGAAATGAAGATAGAGTCCACGCTCAATCGTAGGGAAGCCTTGAAAGATGCCGACTATGTGATAATCATGATTCAGGTTGGCGGGTTAGAGGCATTTGAAATAGACATAAATATTCCGTTGAAGTATGGCGTGAATCAGGAGGTTGGGGACACCATTGGTCCGGGCGGCGTTTTCCGCGGTTTAAGGACTATACCGGTTCTATTAGACATATGCTATGATATGGAGGAGCTTTGCCCAGATGCTCTGCTAATTAATTATGCTAACCCGATGGCGATCAACTGCTGGGCTATGAATAAGGCGACGAGAATAAAGAATGTTGGACTCTGCCACAGCGTTCAGGGAACCGCCATGCAGCTGGCAAGATACATCAATGTCCCCTACAAAGACGTTTATTATTGGGTTGCTGGAATAAACCATCAGGCCTTCTTCTTGGAATTTAAGTATAAGGGTAGGGATGCATATCCGCTTCTATGGGAAGCCATGAGGAAAAGAGAAATTTACGAGCAAGATAAAGTTCGATTCGAAATGATGAAATATCTAGGCTACTTTATAACTGAGTCAAGCCACCATTTAGGCGAATATGTCCCGTATTTCAGGACAACTGAGGAGAGGCGAAAGCAGTACTGTGAGCCAAGATGGTTTTATCTTGAGATATGTAAAGAGGCGTGGAAACCCCATTTCGAGCGCATAAAGAAGCAGATAAGCGGCGAAATACCCATAGAGTTAAGCAGATCGCATGAATATGGCGTTGATATAATATATTCTATGGAGACCGGTAAACCATGCAGAATAAACGGTAATGTTGAGAACAGGTGGCTTATAACAAATCTACCCTACGGATGCTGTGTTGAGGTTCCATGCTTCGTCGATAAAGGAGGAATACATCCATGCCACGTAGGCAACCTACCATCACAATGCGCAGCACTCAACAGAACTAACATTAATGTTCAAGAGCTAGCCGTTAAAGCAGCCCTTGAGAGAGATAGAGGCGCAGCCCTTCAGGCCGTAATGTTTGACCCGTTAACGTCAGCCATCTTGACGCCTAGAGAGATCGAGATGATGGTTGATGAAATGTTTAAGGCTGAGGCAAAATGGATCCCATTTTAAAAACATTTTCCTCCGTTAAGGAGAATAATGCGTAGCACCACCAAAAAGTTTAGCCCAAAATAAAACGCTGTTAGAGAAATAAAAATCCCTATACCACTAGTTAGCAGCGTTAAATAGAGTGAACCCCCGCTCACCCTTAATCAAGAACGCCTTCACAGCCCTCTCCTAACAGCGTTTTTATTTTTGATATGCTGCCACAATAAATTTCCCCGTAAATTAAATCCCTTCTAAAAGTTATTTACACGCCTAATGGGGAAAGATATTAAAGGAATTAATCCATAAATACAATATTTGTGAATTAGTTGAGGTTTTAGTGGTTACTATGTGGGATAAGATAGCGAAATGTTTGGAGGGTTATCCGGAAAGACTCAATGTGGCTAAGATATTGATTAAGAGTGGTTTAAGCATTAGAAATGGGAAAATTTATTGTGGCGACATAGTTATACCAGTTGTCAGAATAAGCCGCGTTGCCGGCGTCGATAGAAGAACAGTTACTCAAACAATAAAAATGATTGAGAGCAACCCTGAATTAAAAATGATTTTTAGCGGAATAAGCCCGGCGGGGCCTTCGCTACGCGACGTAGCGAAATACTTGAACTTCGGCGTTGTCGAAATAACTCCAGTAGACGCTAAGATGCCGGGCATATTAGCCGCGGCGGCTTCCCTGATAGCTCAGAAAAATATAAGCATAAGGCAGGCGATAGTTGATGACCCGGAACTTACGCCGGAACCGAAGCTGACCCTTATAACTGAAACAAAGGTTCCCGGAGAACTTATCCCAGAGTTTTTGAAGATCAAAGGTGTGCTGAAAGTTTCAGTATATTAAAAGGAGTCTGATTTGAGGGGCTGCGAATGTTTAACTTGATAGGGATTACCTTAGCGTCTTTCCTAGCAGCATTATCGGGAGCAGTTGTTCCAGGCCCGGTTTTCGCTCTAGTAGTTTCTAAATCGCTGGGAGGTAGCAGAGCCGCCGGCCCCTTAATCATTTTGGGGCACCTCGTTATTGAGTGTGTAATAATTTTTGCCGTTTTCTTAGGTCTAGGCCCCCTTCTAGGCTCAGCGAGCGCAAGGATTGTGGTGAAGTATGTTGGCGGCGCCGTATTGGCGCTTATGGGTATAATGTTGGCGAAGGACGCTTTAAATATGAAGGATAGGAATATAGAAGTCGGCGTAGGCCCCGCCGTAAGCGCTAATGCGGCAAGATCATCTTTCTTTAACCTAGCATTTTCCGGCCTCTTAGCCAGCTGCTCAAACCCCTACTTCTTCCTATGGTGGTTGGAGATAGGGGTTCCTACCATGTTAGGCTCCATGTCTGTGGCTGGTTTTCTAGGTTTCTTCTCTTTTATAGCTGGGCATGCGGCAGCTGATTTCTCATGGTTTAGCTTCATAGGCTACTCCGCGTATAAGGGTAAAAATATGTTGAGCTGGAGAATCATTAGGCTTCTTATATTTGTGAGCGCAGCTTTCCTCGTAGGCTTCGCCTTCTATATGCTTTTAGTGCCCGTAGCCTAAGAGGTATGGGGGAATAATATGGAGGTCAATATGGTCTTAGAGGTTTAAGCAAAACACTTTTACTTTCATTTTTCAGATTAATTTAAATCCACACAGACGGTGTAATTAGCGGTGGATCTGGCGGTCGAAGCACAGGGCGCTCAGGAAAACGGGGGAAACGTATTTAATTTGCTAGCTCGCCCCCTACGCAAGCTCATTGAGGAGAAGGGCTTTAAATTTCCAACAGAGCCGCAGGCGAAGGTTATACCGAAGATTCTCGAGGGGAAAAATGTTCTTTTAATTTCGCCTACAGCAAGCGGGAAGACTGAGGCGGCGATGCTTCCAATACTCCATATGCTTATTCAGCTTCCTGAAAGGAAGCCTGGAATAAAAGCCTTATATATTACACCGCTGAGGGCGTTAAACCGTGATATGCTTGATCGCTTAGAATGGTGGTGTAATAATCTAGATATTAAGCTGGCTGTTAGGCATGGTGACACTGACACAAATGAACGCTCAAAGCAGGCGAGGAGCCCACCAGACATTTTGATAACGACGCCTGAAACCCTCCAGTCCATACTCTCCGGCTGGATTATGCGTCAGCACCTTCAATCCATAAGATGGGTTGTTGTTGACGAGGTTCATGAGCTAGCTGACAGTAAGCGTGGAAGCCAGCTTACGTTGGCTTTAGAGAGACTTAGAATTATAGCTGGTAGAGATTTCCAGATAATTGGTCTCTCAGCAACCATAGGCACGCCTGAAAGAGTTGCCCAGTTCCTGGTTGGGAACAATCGCCCAATAGAGATTGTGCGGGTGCCGGTTGCCAGGCTGATGAAGATACGTATACTTTATCCTAAACCTGAGCCCCAAGACTATGAGCTGGCATCAATGCTGTTTACGCATCCCGAGGTCGCTGCTAGACTTCGAGTTATGCGCCAGCTGATTGAGAAACATAATTCTGTCCTCCTATTCACGAACACACGAACCATTTCAGAGATTCTGGCTAGCAGATTTAAAATATGGGATGTAAACTTTCCAGTGTCTATCCATCACGGCTCTTTAGCTAAGCACTCTAGGATCGCCGCTGAGAGGGGTTTGAAGGAAGGCGAATTACGTGGTTTAGTC
>JAOAJJ010000075.1 GCA_026414245.1 Candidatus Bathyarchaeota archaeon | reverse complement strand
GTTTTGGAGCGGGAAGAGCATGGTAGTATGGGTGAGGAAAAGAGCCTCATTAACGTTAAACCAGACAATATAGTGGTCTCATGCTTTAAGGAGGCTGAAAATGGGGATGCCCTAGTAGTTAGAGTCTACGATGCTTCCGGTAAGGGAGCTTCTGCGGAAATTCAATTCTACTTTAATGTAGAAGAAGCTTATGAGGCGGATTTAATGGAGGAACCGACGAGGCTCCTTAAGGTTCTCGATGATAATAAAATTAGACTGGAGATAAATCCATTCGAGATAAAGACTTTACTGATCAAGCCCTCTTAGGAGGGGGTCTTTAGAGCAGAGATTCAAACACTTCACTATAAATCTTTTAGTATATCAGGTTTATCACTCGCTATCCCATCGACGCCTTTTTCAGCATACTCTCGGGCTTCCTCCAGAGTATTTATTGTCCACGCAATTATTTTCAAACCGTTTTCATGAGCCTTTTTAACGAAGGACGAGTGGACGAACTTATACATTGGAAGCAGATACTGTGA
The DNA here is from genome assembly GCA_026414245.1 of Candidatus Bathyarchaeota archaeon. Classification (GTDB taxonomy): domain Archaea; phylum Thermoproteota; class Bathyarchaeia; order Bathyarchaeales; family DTEX01; genus DTEX01. Next base: position 5,302 of record JAOAJJ010000075.1, on the reverse strand, counting down.
CTTCAGCGATAGAGCGGCTTTTATCGGATCTCTGTGCTTCACGTAGATCAAGCCGGTTTTGACGCTTTCACTCAGCTCTCTAACCCTTTTAAGAGCTTCCTCGTGGAACGAGATTATTATCACATTGTCCTCTAAACCCTTTCCTCTAACAATTTCTATAACTTTATCTTCGATCCCAATCTCCTTTAACTCTATAAGTATCTTCACTTTCCTATCGAGTAAATCAAGCGCTTCTTCCAAAGTCGGTATCTTCTCGCCTTTCTCAGTGGAAAGCTCTTTAATCTCCTTAAGCGTTAATTCTTTAACCAACCCCTTTCCATTGGTTGTTCTATCGACCTCAGCATCATGAATAACCACTATCTCATCATCTTTAGTTCTCCTTACATCGAACTCAACAGCATTCACGCCTAGCTCTATGGCTCTCTTAAAGCTACGTAGAGTGTTTTCAGGTTCATATGCTTTGGCTCCTCGATGCCCAATCTTGAGCTCCAACATATAAACTCACCATCTATATCTATTCTTTCTCTAACTATTATTTTATGCTACCAAAGCTGATATAATGCCTAAAGCCGCCACCAAGTGAGCTAAAAAGGCGCCCACTAACAATTGTTATCGGCATCTCAAGAGGTTCCATCCTTCTCGCTTTCACTATCCTAATGATGCTTCCTTTATGAAATCATTTTCCTAGCCTTTTTATCAAAATTTATACAAGAGATTATTTTATACCCCCTTCTTTCAGCGATTTATCTTAGGAGGGGTTTGGCGCTTTAATATCGCTTTCTGATCTATAAAACCTTCATGAATCTTATTCCATCACGTCCAGCACCATAATAATTCCTCAAGATACTGACAGTCACATATTTATGCTTCAGGTAAAGATTTACAGCGGCAACATTATCTTTTCTCGCCTCCAAGTAACATGCCCTCGCCCCAGATCTTCTCAAATTTTCCTCCATAGACTTTAGTAGATGTGACCCTACGCCTCTCCGCCTATACTCAGGTTTAACATTTATAGAGTATACGTGCCCAACTCGCTCGCCTTTATAAATCTCTATAGAAGCTGTTATAAAACCAACAATTTTGTTTTCTAAGATAGCAACCAATGTTATAAACTTAGAATCTTCAATAAATTGCTCCATGAAATGGAGTGGAAAAGCATCTTCATGAAAGCATTCAACTTCTATATCATATAATGTTTTTAAGTCCGATTTCTCAGCTCTCCTTATCATGATCTGGTTAGACACATCAGAATATACTTTAAGCGGGGATATAAACAATCTTAAATTTGAGGGGGTGGGTAAAACGAAAGGCATATACGTTTTAGTTCTCTCAGTCGGAAGAGATCTGGATGTTGATGTAGGTTCTCTTGGTGCAATACATTTTAATAGCGGGCTTTACGCTTACATTGGGTCGGCTCAAAACAATTTGGAAAGGAGAGTGATTAGGCATTTCAGCAGAGAAAAACGGTTATTTTGGCACATAGATTACTTGCTCAAAAATGAGTATGTAAAAATTCAAAGAGTATTTTTTAAGGCGGCGCCGAAAACCGAAGAATGTCTATTAGCGAAGGATATGAACGCATTATATAAGCCAATAAAAGGCTTCGGATCATCAGATTGCACATGTATAAGCCATCTATTTAAGATAGAAAGCTATGAAAACCTCGATAGCTTTTTGAGAAAGAAGGGATTAGCAACCTTAAAATTGTAAGGATTGGGTTAAAGACTCTTAGGAAAAGAAGGCGTAATACAATGGGTGTTAAGGTTAGAATGCTAGGTGTGCTGAAAAGAATCAGCGGGAAAGACGAGATCTCCCTCGATTTAAGCGGAGGAGCAAATCTCAGGGAAGTTATCGAAAGGATCCTAGAAGATATAATTGGTTTAAAAGATATTTTACTGGATCCAGAGTTAAAGGATCCGCGACCCAACACGATAATACTTGTTAATGGTAAGGAAATAGGCTTGCTAGATGGCTTAGAGACCCAGATTAAAGATGGGGATGAAATAGTGTTGATACCGGTAGTTCATGGCGGTTAGAGCCAATCTATATAGACAAGTCTTTTAGGCAGAAGTAATTAATCTTAAATTTACATTTAAATATATCTTTCAAATCGAGGTGTTGGATTTGATAGGCTTCTCAAGTCTGGCTTCTCTTCCTCGCCTGAGGGATTATAGAAGCCGTAGAATTTCAAGCTACGATAAGACTGGAGGAAACATGGATGCTTGGCTGATTAAGGGGGGCGAGAGAAGAGTTATAGCTGACATCGAGGGGCCCGCATGCATTAAGCACATTTGGATGACCCTAGGGATCCCGCAGGAAGATTATCTGCGCAGGATAGTTTTGAAATTCTACTGGGATAGCTGCACTGAACCGAGCGTTGAGTGTCCCATAGGAGACTTCTTCGGTATGGGTCATGGAATGCGAAAGAACTTTGTCTCTCTGCCGCTTCAAATGAGCCCTCAGGATGGGAAAGGGTTTAACTCATGGTGGCCTATGCCATTTAAAAATAGGGCGATTATAGAGGTTGAGAATCAGGGTGAGAAAGAATATTGGCATTACTTCTACATTGACTATGAGATTTACAACTCCGTTAAAGCTGTTGAAGACCTAGCATACTTTCACGTTCAATGGAGGCGAGAAGCAGATACCGACGGATGGGCTTACAGAGAAAGGCTTAGCTCGCAGACAATGATGAAGGATCCCCGATGGTATAATAGGGATGGAAAGCACAACTATGTGATTCTTGAAGCTGAAGGGAACGGCATATACTGCGGCGCACATTTAGATATAGATTGTTTCGTTCGGAATCCAGATGACTGGTATGGTGAGGGCGACGACATGATCTTCATCGATGGCGAAGAATGGCCTCCATCAATCCATGGAACTGGAACAGAAGACTGGTTTAACTGCGCCTACTGTCCACAGCAGGAGTATAATGCTCCATATCACGGTGTAATTTTATATAGTGGAACAAAAGGATGGCCTTGGAAGAGAAAACAGACAGTTTATCGCTACTACATTGAAGATCCAATTAGATTTTATAAGAGCATAAAAGCAACTATTGAGCATGGCCACGCAAACACACTAACCCTAGATATTTCGAGTACAGCCTACTATTATCTATCGGAGCCGAAAAGAGGGGGACCTCCACTACCACCGGTCAAGGATAGGCTGCCTAGACCCGATGAGGAAATATACATGCCGGAAAAATAGTAAATGTGTGTTGATGGGCGGCTTCACTCTTCCATCACTCCCCTAGCTGCCACGGCAGCCTACCGTATTTTTTAACATAGTTTACTAGACCACCATTAACTAGAATTTCTAGCAAAGCCGGCGGCATAGGTTTAACTCCATATGTTTCATTTCTAGTTAAGTTCTCTAAGTATCCCTTAGCGAGATCTAAGTATAAAATATCTCCGTCCGCTATTCTATACGCTTCCTTACATTCAATGGCCGGTAACCCTATGTTTATCGCGTTCCTATAGAAGATTCGGGCAAATGATTCAGCTACAACTGCGCCTATACCTATATGCTTTAAAACTAATGGAGCTTGTTCGCGGCTTGAGCCGCATCCAAAATTTTTCCCAGCCACAATAATATCTCCTTCCCTAACCTTCTCAGCAAATCCGGGTATTAGAGCTTCCATAGCATGCTTTGACAGCTCATCTATGTTAGTTATGCTCAGCTTATATTTTCCAGCGATAATTAAATCCGTGTTTATGTTATCACCAAACTTCCAAGCGCGGCCCTTAACTCTTACACTCAAGATTAACACCTCCCTAACGCTTCAACAACGCTCTTGGATCAGTTATTCTCCCCTCTAAAGCGGTCGCCGCAGCCGTTGCTGGTGAAGCTAAATATATTTCCGCTTCCACACTGCCCATTCTACCCTTAAAGTTCCTGTTGGAGGTTGATAGGCACACCTCGCCCGGAGCAAGTATCCCTTGATGGGCGCCCGCGCATGGCCCGCATCCCGGATTGCAAATCATGCAGCCCGCCCTTACGAAAATCTCTATTAAACCTTCCTTTAAAGCTTGTAGATATATGCTTCTCGATGCAGGCGCCACTATCATGCGAACATTCTCTTTAATTCTTCTTCCTCTAAGTATTTCGGCAGCTACTCTTAAGTCCTCAAGGCGCCCGTTTGTGCATGAGCCGAGGAAAACTTGGTCTACCTCTTTTCCCTCAACCTCTTTAACTGGCTTCACATTGTCGACTGAGTGGGGGCATGAGATCATGGGTTCAAGGTCTGAAACCTTGAGACTAATTTTCCCAGCATACTCAGCGTCCTCATCACTCTTTAGGATTGCATACTTTTTTTCTTTAATTCCTAAGCCGTGTAGAAGCTCCAATGTTTTGTCGTCAGGCTCCACTATACCAGTCTTAGCGCCCATTTCGACAGCCATATTACATAACGTTAAACGCCCATCCATACTCATCGCCTTAACAGTAGCTCCATGATACTCTATAGCCTTATACGTTGCTCCGTCAGCTCCAACCATCCCCACAATTTTCAATATAACGTCTTTCGGTAAAACCATTGGTGGCAAAGAGCCGTCAACCTCAATCTCCAAGGTTTCCGGAACCTTAAACCATAGCTTTCCAGACATGAATACTGCCGCCATCTCCGTTGAACCTATACCAGTTGCGAAGGCGCCTAAAGCGCCATACGTGCATGTATGTGAGTCCGCTCCGACGATCAGCTCCCCTGGTCTAACATGACCCCTCTCAACCATGACTTGATGGCATATTCCTCCGTCGCCAACATCATATAGATATGGGATTTTCTGCTCCTCTGCGAATGCCCTCATGATTTTATGCAGTTCAGCAGACTTAACGGAGTCCGCTGGAACCTGATGATCCAAAACTAGAACTATACGCTGATTATCCCAAACCTTCTCTAAGCCTATGCGCTTAAACATCTGTATGGCTAATGGTCCAGTTATCTCGTTTATCATAGCCATATCTATCTTCGCATCCACTATGTCGCCGGGTCTCACATAATTTTTTCCTGAGGCATAAGCTAAAATTTTCTCGGATATCGTCATGCCGCCCACGGTGTAAACCACCGGAAACAAATTATTTCTCGAGCCCGGACATTCTGCGGATGAGGGCGCCTACTCTCTCAATGGGATGCTTCTCAATTTCGTTCATTAGCTCCTTTAGCATCTTCTCGCCGGCATTGTGTTCAGCTATCCATTCTCGGGCGAATCTTCCACTTTGAACATCTCTTGCAGCCTTACGCATATTCTCCTTAACATGCTCATCTATGATTTTCGGTCCCACAGTTAAGCCGCCGTAC
>JAOAJJ010000074.1 GCA_026414245.1 Candidatus Bathyarchaeota archaeon | reverse complement strand
GGTTATAGGTCACGAGATTGGACACTTGAAGCACCGGGATGTTCAGGTTATGATGTTTGTCTCTCTGCTACCAGCGATATTTTACTATATCGGATACTCTCTAATTTGGTCATCGACTTATTACAGCGGCAGAAGAGACAGAGGTGGGAATGGCGCGTTATTGGCGCTTATTGGCGTGCTTAGCATAGCAGTCTACTGGATACTAACCCTCTTCACCCTCTACTTAAGTAGGCTAAGAGAGTATTACGCGGATAGACATAGCGCTGCAAATGTGCCGGGAGGCGCGAGAAAACTTGCTTTAGGCTTGATTAAAATCGTTGAGTCGACGACTAGAACGCGTAGAAAATATGGCAACATGGGAGGTTTAAGCTCGTTTAGAGCTTTGTTTATCTCGGATCCAGAAAGCTCCGAAAAGGATTTAATAACGCTTTCGAGAGCTGGTGCGCTAAGAGCTGAAAGCGACATAATATCCGAGTACACCAGACGTAAAGTTACATTCGCGGAGCAGCTAGCTGAGCTCTTCTCAACCCACCCGAACATAGTGAAGAGGCTGAGGGCACTGCAGGAATTAATGTAATGGTTTCCAGTTTTAAGCAGATTCATATTTAATTCATTTAAATTTTTATTGAGATATTTTGAAATACTTTTTAGGATAAATATGCAATTAAATATGGAGTTTGAAGCACCCTCCTGGGACGAGATTTATGAGATGCTACTATCTTTAGCCGACATGATTAAAAGGGATTCGTTTAAACCAGATCTAATTGTCGGCGTATCACGTGGAGGATTGCCCCCAGCAAGGGTTATGTCGGATCTCCTTGGAAATGTTGAGCTAGCTAGTGTCCGCGTCGAGTTTTACCGTGGGGTTGCCGAGACTGGAAACGAACCTGTCATAACTCAGCCTATTTCGACATCTGTGGAGGGGAAAAACGTTTTGATTGTGGATGATGTCGCCGATACTGGGAAAAGTTTAAAAGTTGCTTTATTTCATGTCATGGAGAGCGGTGCAAAAACGGTTAAAACAGCAACCATATATTATAAGCCTTGGAGCACATTTACTCCGGACTATTATGTGAAGGTTACAAGATGCTGGATAGTCTTCCCATGGGAGAGGAGAGAGACCGTAAAAAATCTAATTGAAAAATGCAGGAGAAGCGGTGCATCTATTGAAGAGGTGAAAAGGAAGCTGGTTGACGGCGGAATGGATAGGCGCCTACTTGAAAGATTAATTAAAGATGTCTTAGAAGGTGGGTAGAATGAGGGAAGCTGAAGTTTTAGGCAAATATCTTGTGGTTGAAGGATTTAAAAATGTTGCTGTCAAAGATGTCGATGATCTTTTTAATTTAATTGGATCCGGGTCTAAGACTTCCCATGTTCAAGTTTTAGATGCAGAATTGGTAGCCGGGTTTGAGCATGTGTATTTCGCTGTTTTAAATGCTTTAAAAGCCTTCAAATCCGGCATCAACATCTCTAAAAATCTTTCGATTGAAATCCTGCTGTTCGCTTCAGGTCAAGACCAAATCAGAAGAGCTATTGAGATTTTAGGTGTTAAGCGAACCACTAAAAAAATTGTAGTCGTGATAGTATCGGATAGCCGTGAAGAAGCCCTCTCTACACTTAACGCAATTTCAAATATTATTAATGGAGAAGCCGATTATAGCGTTATTGAATTGAATGAGGAAAAAATATCCGCCATAATCAATGCGTTTGGAATATCACGTTGCGAGCTAGAATCTTCTATGAGGAATTCGCTGGAAAACGCTCTGAAAAATGTCCTCGTCGAGCGGGCAGCCCTATCAATTACGCGGCGCTAACTTTGAACGATATCATGTATGAGAGGGTTTCTCTTTAGTAACCGACAATATGTTCTGCGGCTTTATAACTGAAATCCCAGTTAATCTGCCAAGCACCTCGATGAGAATTATCTTGTCTGGATTATTTAAGTCCACTTTACGATTTAGGTTCTCCACAGCTGCCTCGATTATATCTTTCGTCGACATCACTGTATGTCTCTTCTCAACCGTAACGCGGAAAGTCTCATTCTCCAAGATTTTATGATGAAGAGCTGACGTAGCCCTCTTTATCTCGTCAAGTCTCGTTTTCACGACAACCTCTATCGGTACAACCTTTAAAATGTAGCGGAACTCCCAAGGCCTATCCCTAAGAATCCTTCTTAAACCCTCTATAACTTCGAAAGGGTTTAATTTTGTTTTAGCAACAACCAGCCCAGCAACCTCTGTCCTATCAACTAAAGCCTCTCTATCACCTAACTCGCCTAAAAGAAACCATATCTCTGAGCAGGCATTATTCTCGTTACCCTTAGATGTTGAAATGAGTAGGTTAAAGTCTTCCATGACCATAGGTATCCCTAAAATAATAAGAATTTAAAGTCCCATTCATATATACTTAGTCGTCGTCTAAACCTCTAACGAAGTATTTTTCACTCCACATAGAATATTTTGAGCCTCTACTGAATTTTATCGCTGCAACAGTGTTACCGTTTAAAAACAAACCCTCTTTGCTCCGGCACCGGATTTGGAGGAGTTTTCCCCATCAACACAGCTCGCACATTTTCTATACACATTAGCGCCATTTTTCTTCGAGTCTCAACAGTATATGTTCCAATATGAGGAGCTAAAACAACGTTTCTCATATTTATGAGTGGGCTATTAAATGGGAGGGGCTCGCTTACAAATACATCAAGCCCGGCGCCAGCTATCCAGCATTCTTTGAGAGCCCTGCATAAAGCTTCCTCATCTATAACGGCTCCCCTCGAAGTATTTATTATATAGGCTGTCGGCTTCATCAGCCTTAACTCCTTTTCACCTATCATATTTCTCGTCTGAGAAGTTAAAGGAACATGTATAGTTAAGAAGTCAGATTCTTTCAGCAGAGTCTCCAAGTCGACATAGCGTGCTTCCAGCGTTTTTTCAGCTTCGCTCTTTCTCTCTATATCATAATAGATTATTTTCATGCCAAAGGCTTTCGCCCTAACAGCAACCTCGTATCCTATTCTACCCAAACCAATGATTCCAAGAGTTTTGCCATAAAGATCCGTGCCCATCTCCAGCTTAAATTTCTTATGCTTGTTCGCCCACATCGTTCTCACATAATTATCCGCCTCCACAAGCCGTCTCGAAAGGCAGATCATTAAACCAATTGTAAGCTCAGCAACAGCGTGCGACAGAACCCCAGGCGTATGCGTCACGTAAATACCCCTTTTAGTACATGCACTAACATCAACATTATCGTAACCGACACCATATCTAGCAATTATTTTTAGCTTTGGAAAGTTTCTGAGGACGTCCTTGTTTACTGGTTCAAGCCCGAGTATCATTGCTTCAGAGTCTTTTATCTCACTTGGAATATCCTCTGAACCCCTAAACGTGTTGAATACTAACTCAGCTATATCAGAAAGCCTTTCTTCAAGCAGCCCTGGATTATCATCCCTTACACTTGGTGAGACCATAATTTTAGGCTTCATCTTCACACCTCTCTTTTAAGGCTTAAACATAATTAAAAATACTAGAGCAAATAAAAGGAGATAAAGCATTTTTGGTCAGCGGAGGTTAGTTAATAAAGCGTCATAGCCTGCATGAATCAGGCTCCAAGCCGTCGCCACACATCATTCCAAAATATATTTTCGCTTATCAAACTATTTAACTTTCCCCTATAACTTTAACTAAGGGTTAATTACTCAATTGCCCTTAAAGAAAACAGTGTTGATAACGGGGTTAATCAAAATGTCTCTAGACGAATATTTTAGGAAAAGGGATTTCAGTAAAACACCTGAGCCATGCGGCAAAGTAGGCGGTGAGCTACCGCATAGAAGCGATGAGAAAAAAATTTATGTAGTTCAAAAGCATGACGCTAGCCATTTACATTACGATCTTAGACTTGAGAAAGATGGGGTATTGAAGAGCTGGGCTATACCTAAGGAGCCGGTGACGGTTAAAGGTGTTAAGAGATTGGCGATTCAAACCGAGGATCATCCAATAGAATACGCTAATTTTGAAGGAGTTATACCGGAAGGTGAATATGGCGCCGGAACCGTTGAGATATGGGATAAAGGTACATTTGATGTTGAAGAATGGGGCGATGAAAAAATAGTGGTTCACATACATGGAGAAAAGCTAAAAGGGCGGTACTGTTTAGTTAGATTTAAGAAGTATGAGAATGGATGGCTCTTCTTTAAGGCTTAACGATATGAAAAACTAATTAAGTCTGCCTAAAAAGTAAATAAATATTATATTTAGCGAATAAGTGAGTCAGATGCCAGCATTACTAGAAACAGCTGTTCCCCAAACTAATATAGCGAGGAGATTTAAGAAGCATGCAAGCTAACGTAGTTTTCCAGCCGGAGGGTAGACGCATAAAAGTTCCGCTTGGAAATACCATCTTAGAGGCTGCAAAAGCCGCCGGCGTAGATTTAACATCGATTTGCGGCGGCTTAGGTAAATGCGGAAAATGTAGAATCATGATTGAGGACGGTATAAGCAACACGAATCCTTTAACTGAACATGAGCGAAAAATTCTTTCAGATCTAGATATTTCTTTTGGTTATAGACTTGCATGTCAAACAATTGTTAAAGGTCCGCTTCTTGTTAGGATACCGGAGGAAAGCAGGACAGGTAGGCAGAGGCTTCAAGTGGAGGGTATTGAAACACCAGTTAACCCGGAACCCATTATTGAAAAATATTTTGTTGAATTACCTATACCAAGTCTGCAGGATATTAGATCCGATGTTGACAGGCTGTTAGATACGCTCAATGAGAAATATGGTCTTGAAAAATTATCTATTGACTATAGTGTGCTTCTGAATTTACCATCAATTTTGAGGGAAAGCGGATGGAAGGTGACCGTTACCGTTTTGGATAGGAGAACAGTGATTAGCGTTGAACCCGGAGATACTACAAAAAGGTTATTTGGATGCGCTTTCGATATAGGCACAACCAAGATAGCGGGTTATCTTCTTGACCTCAATGTTGGAACTGTTTTAGCGGTTTATTCATTAATGAATCCTCAAGTATCTTACGGTGAGGATGTCATATCAAGAATCGCCTACGCGTCTAAGGGATCTAGCGAGCTAGTAGAGCTACAGAAGACGGTTATTAATGGAGTTAACCAGATTTTAAAGGAGCTTACCGATAAAACCGGCATACACCTTGAAGAAATCTATGAGATGACCGTTGTCGGCAACACCGCCATGCATCATCTATTTTTAGGCATATGTCCAAAATATGTGGCCTTATCACCGTATCCACCGGTTACAAAGCGTAGTATAGATGTTAAAGCTAAGGATTTAGGCGTCGAAATCAATAAGAATGGGAACGTTCATCTTCTGCCACTGATAGGCGGGTTCGTTGGAGCGGACACTGTTGCAGTAATATTGGCGACTAAAATTTATGAGAGAGACGACCTCTGTATGGCGCTCGACATTGGAACAAATACTGAAGTTATTTTGGGAAATAAAGACGAGATGCTGGCGTGCTCATGTGCCTCCGGACCAGCGTTTGAAGGCGCTCACATAAAGCATGGCATGAGGGCAGCTAGCGGCGCCATTGAGAAAGTCAAAATTAATATAGATAGCCTAGAAATCGAGTATAAAACTATAGATGGTGTTAAACCACGCGGTATATGTGGATCAGCCATGATAGACGCTGTTGCGGAAATGTTTAAAGCAGGGTTAATCGATGTTTTCGGAGCATTCAATAAGAGCATTTCTTCTAAAAGGTTGCGTATAGGTGACGATGGATACGAATTTGTGCTCGCATGGAAAAACGAAACCGCTACTGGAAATGATATTGTTATTACCCAAAGAGACATTAGAGAAATTCAGCTTGCCAAGGCTGCGATACATGCGGGATGCATGATACTGATGGAGAAGATGGGGGTAAGGGAAGCGGACATAAGCACATTATTCATCGCCGGAGCATTCGGCTCATACATAGACCCTAAGAGCGCGAGAACTATAGGCATGTATCCTGAAATACCATTAAACAGAGTTAAAG
>JAOAJJ010000073.1 GCA_026414245.1 Candidatus Bathyarchaeota archaeon | reverse complement strand
GAGTATAGGAGGCTCGGGTTTAGGCAAACAGAGGCATGTTCTAAGGATTGTTCCGTCACCGCCTATAGTGACCACTAAATCCACGTTCATCTCTTCCAACGGTCTCGCATAGCTATGTTTTCCACTCACTTCAGCTAATCTAGGTTCAAAAAAGACTTTAAAACCGTTTAATTCAAAAGTCTTTGATATCTCTAGCGCTAAGGCGAGGGCTTCCACACGGTCTAAACGTGCGACGATACCAACCGCTCCCGTCAAGCTCTCACCGCGCGAAACATAAAATATTTAGGAGGAAAAACTATTAAACATTAAGAGAGTGGTGAAGTATATGAGTAAACCCGTCGATGTTGGAGACTTAAAGGAGGGCCAATATGTTATTATTGACGAGGAACCATGCCATATTGTTGAGATAACTAAGTCTAAGCCTGGAAAGCATGGTTCAGCTAAGGCTAGGGTTGTGGGGCTTGGTGTTTTCGACGGCGTTAAGAGGAGTTTCGTGAAGCCGGTGGATGCTAAGGTTGACGTTCCAATAATCGAGAAGAGGAGCGGGCAGGTGATAGCTGTCCTATCGAATAGTGTTCAACTCATGGATCTGGAAACTTACGAAGTTTTTGAGACACCTATCCCGCAGGAAGAAGACATTAAATCTAAGTTGGCTAATGGTGTTGAAGTTGAATACTGGCGGATAATGGGGAGAAGGAAGATAATGCGGGTTAAAGGGAGCTAAGAGTCAGCTTGACTCCTCAAATATTTTGCTACTTCCTCGATTTTAGTTAAGGCTTTTTCAATATGCTCCCTCACGATACCGTAATGCGTCACCATTCTAACTATTGTTCTGCTGTGATATGATGCCAGTAAACCGTGCTTTTTGAGCTCAGCAATAAATGTGTTCGCGTCAACCCCTAGACCGCTGACATCAACTAAAACAATATTTGTCTGAACCCTCTTTAAATCTACATATAGTCCATCAATCTTCGCTATCCCCTCGGCTAAAATTCTAGCATTCATGTGGTCTTCCTCAAGCCTATCTATCATCTTTTCAAGGGCGATTATACCTGGAGCCGCAATAATTCCAGCCTGCCGCATTCCGCCCCCAAGAATCTTTCTAATCCTCCTAGCCCTCTCAATAAATTCGCTGTCGCCGACAACCAGTGAACCAATAGGGCAGCTAAGCCCCTTAGAAAGACAGAACATTAAATTATCCACGTGCCTAGTAAACTCTCTAACATCGACTTTTAAGGCGACTGCAGCGTTGAATATCCTAGCCCCATCCATATACAGCTTTAAACCATGCTCCCTCGTGACTTTACTTAAAGCCTCAATCTGCCTCGGTGTGATAACTGTGCCGCCAGCCCTATTGTGGGTATTCTCAATACAGACCAGCGTTGTATCTGGGAAATGGATGTTTTTTGGCCTTATAGCCGCCTCAACATCCCTTGGATCTAACGCACCCATGTGTCCCCTTATTGGCCAGGGCAGCAGCCCAGCTATCGCCGATATGCCCCCGACCTCATACCAATATATGTGTGACTCAGCCTCCAGAATTACGCAGTCTCCCCTCTTAGTGTTGCTCATTAGAGATACCAGGTTAGCCATTGTTCCGCTCGGAACGAGTAGGGCGGCTTCTTTCCCCATCTTCTTGGCAGCCATCTCCTCGAGCCTGTTAACCGTCGGGTCTTCCCTATAGACATCGTCGCCCAGCTCAGCGTTCCTTATGGCTTCAAGCATCTCTTCGGTTGGCAGAGTAACGGTATCGCTTCTTAAATCAATAGTGTCGCTTCTCTTGATTGTAGTCATATTCTTTTACCTCAATCTCTAGTTTGAGTAGAGGATAAATTTATCCGTAACGATAACTCCTTCATATATTAGCTCTCAGCGGAGAATGAAGTTTGGTCTTAGAGAAGCTCGGTTCATCGCTTTACGAGTCGCTTAGAAAGGTCTTCAGGGCTTCAACTGTAGATGAAAACGTTGTTAAAGAGCTTGTGCGTGATCTGCAACGTTCCCTCCTGCAGGCGGATGTAAATGTTAGACTAGTTCTCGATCTATCAAAGAGAGTAGAGGAACGGGCTCTAAGAGAGAAAATTCCCTCAGGGATACCGAGAAGAGAACATGTTATCAAAGTTGTTTATGAGGAGATTGTTCGTTTACTCGGTGAAAAAACGGTTCCGCTTAACATCACCCCTGGGAGAAGAAGCGTGCTTATGCTTGTTGGAATACAAGGTTCAGGAAAGACGACGACAGCCGCTAAGCTGGCAAGACATCTCCAGAAAAAGGGTTTAAAGGTTGCGCTTGTATGCGCGGATACCTTCAGGGCTGGCGCGCTGGCGCAGTTAAGCCAGTTAGCTGCGCAGATAAATGTTCCGGTTTACGGCGATGAGAGAGAGAAGAATACTGTTAAGGTGGCGTTAGACGGCTTGAAGAAATTTGAAAACTACGATGTTGTGATCGTTGATACTGCTGGGAGGCATAAAGATGAAAAAAGCCTTATGGAAGAGATGAAGATGCTTCAGGAGATGATAAAGCCTAACGAGGTCATATTAGTTATTGATGGAACTATCGGGCAGCAAGCAGCTGTCCAAGCCAAGGCTTTTCACGAATCAACCACGCTTGGATCAATAATAGTTACGAAGCTGGATGGCTCAGCGAGGGGCGGCGGAGCTTTATCCGCCGTGGCAGCTACAGGGGTGCCGATAAAGTTCATAGGGACAGGGGAGAAGATCGATGACCTGGAGGTCTTCGACCCGCCACGCTTTGTCGGAAGGCTTCTTGGTATGGGTGACCTACGAAGCCTTATTGAAAAAGTTAAAGAAGCTGAGGAGAAGGTTCCTGAGGAAAAGATTAGATCTATGTTAAGCGGCAGGTTCACTCTTACGGATATGTATGAGCAGTTTGAGGCTATAAGGAGCATGGGACCTTTCAGCCGCATCCTTAAAATGATACCGGGTTTAGGTTACGAGGTTCCGGATGACTTGGTAAGCGTAGCCGAGGATCGTTTAGAGAAGTGGCGTGTAATAATTCAGTCGATGACCCCTGAGGAGCGGGAAAACCCGCGGATAATAAATGCTTCGAGGATAAGGCGTATAGCGAGAGGCTCGGGGACAAGTGAAAAGGATGTTAAGGATCTGCTTAAACAATATATGCTTATGCGCAAAATGATGAAGACCCTTCGGAGAAGAAGATTACCGTTCTTCACGAGAAGATAAATAATTAAAGTTTTTAAGATTACATGTAGATTATATCACTTGATGCGAGATGTGGGCTATAATAGAGTCGGATAAAGTACCCTTTACACCATACCCGAAAGGCACCTCAAATATTAAGCGGATAATTGAGCAGAAAAATGTGGGAAGCAAGCGCTTCACAGGGTTTGGGCTGCTTGAAATACCGCCAAACGGAATTTTTCCACCGCATACTCACCCGGATCGCGAGGAAATATACTATGTGATCTCCGGGAACGGAATTATAGTTGTTGGAGATAGGGAGATCCCGGCTAAACCAGGTTTAACGCTATATGTTTCCGGAGAGGATCCTCACGGCTTGAGGAATGATGGTAGGGAGCCGTTCATAGTTCTATTTGTTCATGCGCTAATATAGGGGTAGCGGTGTCGCCTAGATTTCTAAGACCACCCTCATACATTCTTTGCTCGAAATAACCTTCAAGGCTTCATTAAACTGTTCCAGAGGAAACTTATGCGTTATCATCTCTTTAACTTTAATTCGACCTGACTTTATTAGGTTGAACGCCGCGTAATAATCATATGGGGCGCAGCCCCAGCTCCCAAGTATTGTCACATCATCCCTTAAAATGATTTTTGGATCAACATCAAGGTTTGGCTGGGGAACATCCCTGAAATCCCCAAATACACATATTTTCCCACCCCATCTCACAGCCTTTAAACCTTCTTGAACCGCCCTGCTGGAGGCAACAGCGACAATAACTAGATCTGCGCCACGCCCCTCAGTCAGCCCCCTTACCGCCTCTTCAACATTAACCTTCTTAGCATTAAACGCGTAATCTACACCAACTTTCTCAGCTATCTTAACCCGAAAATCGTGGTGATCGCTAACAATTACCTGCGTAGCCCCGTAAGCTCTGGCTACTTGAGCATTCAGTAGGCCTAGGGGGCCTCCACCTATAACTAAAACGGTGTCCCCTGATGAAACACGACTTTTCGAGACGGCTCTCACAGCGCATGCTGTAGGCTCGATCATTGTGGCTTCCTCAAAACTCATTCTCTCCGGTATTTTAACGACGGTTTTCTCAACTAGTTCAGAGGGGACACGTATATACTCGGCAAAGCCGCCTGGATCAACGTTTGTACGCCGGTACTGTTCACATAGGGGTTCCTGTGCATGCATGCAGTAGTAGCATGCTCCGCATGGGGCATGATGGAGAACAGCGACCCTATCGCCGACACTAAACCTCTTAACTTCGGAGCCAACCTCCGCAACCTCTCCAGATATCTCATGCCCTAAGACAGACCCGGGCTTAGCCCTACGGTACTCAGCCCTGTAGAGGTCTGTTGAACATATGCCGCATGCTCTAACACGCAAAAGGATCTCTTTCAATCCTATCTTAGGAACCGTTATATCCTCAAGCCTAAAATCTCCAATATCGTGATAAATTATAGCCCTCAAACTCCATCCCAAAATTTAATTATAGAATTCATGGAAATAAGGTTTTTACCCACTTAACCGACATAGGGGAACGTGTGCCGTGCCGGGATTTAGGCAGGCTAGATCTGCTAGAATTCATCGTGCTCGTTTTATGCCTAGGAAGATTCTTCAGTCAAAATAATCTCTAAATGTTAAGTAAAACCTTAATATAACTAGGGCAAATCTACATTTTAAGAGAATTAACCTATGTCTACTTTACTTGAAGGCTAATATATGGGTTCAATAAGTAGAAGGGCGTCTGCTGAAAAGGGAATTTTCAGAAATGTTATAGCGTTGGGCTTAGTCAGCCTCTTCACCGACGTTTCAAGCGAGATGGTCTTTAGTCTTCTCCCAATGTTTATACTGGATCTCCCGGGATCAAGCACCGCAGCTCTAGGCTTAATTGAAGGTTTAGCTGAAAATCTAAGCTACACGCTTAGAGCTTTATCCGGACTAGTATCGGATAGGTTTAGAAAGAGAAAGATCATTGTCGCAATCGGCTATGCTCTCTCGAACATCGCTAAGCCCTTCTTCGCCGCCGCGCAATCAGTTTTAGATGCTCTCGTGATAAGGGTCTCCGATAGGGTTGGGAAAGCCATTAGAACAGCGCCACGTGACGCACTGCTGAGCGACTCTGTTCCAGATGAGAGGAGAGGTGTGGCTTTCGGCGTCCATAGAGCCTTGGACCAGAGCGGGGCTATAATTGGACCTTTGTTAGCGTCAATAATCCTCTTTTTAGGCTTATCCGCTAGGATGATTTTTCTGCTCTCGTTTATACCCGGCTTGATAGCTCTGATGATTCTGGTCTTCATAGTTCAGGAGAGGTTTGGTAGGATTTCTGAGACGGAGAGATTTGGAGTGATGCGCAACCTTAAAGAGGTATTTAGAGGGAGGTTTCTTCTACTGCTATTTATAGTTGGAGTCTTCTCTCTAGGCGCCTTTAACTTCTCCTTTATAATGCTTAATGCTAGGGAATGCGGGGTGGCTGACGAATTAATTCCAATAGTTTATTTAGTCATTAATTTGGCGCATACATTGATCGCTATACCATCCGGAATACTCTCAGATAAAATAGGGCGTGAGAGCGTCCTCGCAATGGGTTATGGAACATTCCTCGCAACATGCCTGCTAATCTACTGGCTACCTAAAAACCAGCTTCACGCTTTCACCGTAGCCGTATTCTTCGGACTATATATGGGGATACTTGAAACTGTTCAAAGAGCGCTAATCCCAAAATACGCCGAGAAGAGCTATCTCATGGGGACAGCGTACGGCATATATTATCTAGTGGTTGGCTCAGCATTTCTAGCGGCTAATTCCATCGTCGGATTATTGTGGCAGATAGGCGGCTCAGCTATCGCAGCAAAGTATAGCGCCGCCCT
>JAOAJJ010000072.1 GCA_026414245.1 Candidatus Bathyarchaeota archaeon | reverse complement strand
CAACCCGCATACTCAGCTCCTTTCGCCTATCTCCTTCGCGTTCACCTCGGCTTATCGGCTTTTCTTTCTCCTCTTTTATCACTAGGATCGATGCGCAGGACAGTGTGAATAGAATAGTGGATAGGGCGATGAACGGCATCTTTGAGCTGGCGCCCAGAACGCTAACTAGTAAGCCGCCGATCATTGGAGCTATGATTGTGGCTGAACCCCATGAGAGATTAAACTTTTCGAGGGTTTTATCAATACTCTTTCCGCTAAGCTCAGCTAAAAGGGCTTCGGCTGAGGGCCAGAAGAAGGCTATTGAGCACCACTCTAGAGCCCTTATCGGGATAAACATATGTGGGTCTTCAGCCATCGTGTAAAATATGCATGAGAGCCCGTAGAGAAGCGTTGAGATTATGATGAATGTTCTTCTCCTGAATTTATCTGATAGCATCCCGGATACGAGCGGCATGAAAGTGTATGTTAACCCGCCCGCAGCCCCTATGAAACCTAGAAGCAGCGGGGTTGCACCCATATGTTTAGCGGAGAGAGGCACAATTATCCCAATTATCCCAACGGTTAACTGGACTAGGAAGGATGAGGCTAAGATGAAATTTAACGCCAACATGATATCTTCATTCTCCATAGAGGTCGCAGACTACTTGAAAATAGCATCCCCGAACTAAATAAATCTGCTTTACTCCACCCCCCTTTCTAGCCGTCTAATTTCCGTTAAAAAATAAGTGAGGGGTTTAAGCGTTTATGGACTCCATCTATGGGAACATCTTTGACGCCTGCTCCCCACCAATACCCCAATTGTTCTTCGGGATCTCATGTAGTATCACTTGCACATGCTCGGGTCTAATCCCAATCTCCTCAAAAGCTCTTGTTATCCCCCTTATAATGGCTGCCTTCTGCTCCTCGGTTCTGCCAGCCCACATCTCAACTATCACAACTGGCACAGCGTATCCCCCGGATCAAAGCTCAGCGCAACCCCTTATAACTCTTAATCTACTCAGCACTTTGGCTGCTGTGATTAAGTGAGCAGCAGATGTTCAATTTTGGTCAGCTGATGCATATCTTTTTACTTTTTAAGTCCATTAACGAAGCCTTTAAGTATTTTCCACGAGAATTTAGGCAATAGTTTTAGATCAGTTAATGCCTAACTCTTAAGAGTTGAGTATCCTAAAGCTCTAATGTTATAGAGTTCTAGAAACAGCATTTTGGAATAAAGTCTCCTCTTACCTAAGTCCTCCGCCCACTTTATGAGTTTTTTTCTCTAAATCCTTATCTGTCTTATCATGAAAAGATAAGCGTTTATTTACGCATACTACTTTGTATCCTTTCTTTTTAGCGAATCTAGCGAAGAATACATCTTCACCACCATGCATATTAAGTAGTTCTTTACATGCGAGTAATAAGTGCCGAGGCACTAAAGTGTTTCCAAATGTAATGAAGCCTAGCTTCCTAGAAGTTAAATACGCTTCCAGCATTCTTGCAGGGCTAATGCCATGCCAATATTAGATCTCATCGTACGTCGCATTACAAACCAATAATTTTGATATACATATACATCGCTATCTATATATAGGATCCAATCAGTTCCCGCCTTCTCCGCCAACTTATATCTTATTCGCCCTATTTTATTATCATCGCCGGTAAATGAGTATACTTCAACCCCATTTCTCCTGGCAATTGCGATAGTATCATCAATACTTCCACCATCACCGATTAAAATTCTCTCATATGGAACTGATCTTCTTATCGCCTCTAGACATTTTTCTAAAGTTCGTGCACTATTAAAAGTCACTATCAATACATCAACTGTATCTGAGCGCATTAAGGCTCCAACCTAAATGATGAATTAATGCTTTTCCATAGCAATATATCAGTCTTTTTAATTGGTTTAAAAACCATAATCAGCTTTATAATTATTCAAACAATGAACAAAATGTTTTCAATAACTTGAGGGACACACCCATCTGAAATGGAAAAAGAGCTATGGAATGCTGAACCTAGGCTTTAAAGTTGCCTGTCTTCCTTTTCAGTATTTTGATTTTTCGAAAAATTTTGAAAAATTCAAAACAAACATGTTTTTACCATTTAACAAAAGATTAAATTGATTTTTGTAAAATATTCGCAATTTTCATCTGAACTCAAAACAAGTTCTTATCTGGATAAGTGGCTTGTCATTCCATCCGCAAGTTTATGTGGTAGCGGGGGGTCGATTTGAACGACCGATCTCTGGGTTATGAGCCCAGCGGGTTAACCTGGCTACCCCACCCCGCTTCTCTGAATAACGCTCCAATATTTTCCAGAATTAACTATGATTGAGTCTTATTTAAAAATTTATCTCTGGAAGTTTATTTATATTTGTTACTAATTGAATTTAAGATGTATGGTGGTGAAATGATTGGCTGAGGGGAACTTTCTCATAGGCACCGACATAGGAACCTTCGGTACAAAGTCTGTTTTAGTAGATGCTGATGGAAGGATACTCGCCGAGGCTTTTCAGGAAACCGACATTATATCTCCTAGGCCGCTTTGGGCTGAGCAGTGGCCTCAGGTTTGGCTTAACGCTGTATGTAGCACGATCCGTGAGGTTTTATCGAAGTCTAAAATTGATCCTACCGAGGTGGGCGGCTTAACTATAAGCGGGTTGTACAGCGGTTCAGGTGTACCCTGCGATGAGAATATGGAGCCTATAAGACCCTGCCTTATATGGATGGATAGGAGGGCGGTTGAAGAGGTTGAGTGGGTTAAGAGGAATATAGGTGAGGAGGAGATATTCAAGGTCACTGGGAACACGATAGACACGTACTTTGGATTTACAAAGATGCTCTGGATTAAGTTTAAGGAGCCTAAGACTTGGGAGAGAACGAGACAGCTCGTAACGACATATGGATACTGTGTGTATCGTTTAACGGGTGTCGTGTGCATAGACTATTCTTCGGCTGGAAACTATGGCGGCATATTTGACATAAATAAAAGAGACTGGTCGGAGGAGATGATGGAGGAGATGGGCATACCGAGAAGCTTCTTCCCAGAGAAGATTGTTGAGTCAAAGACCGTTGTCGGCGAGATAACGGAAGAGGGAAGTAAGCTATGCGGCTTGAAGAAGGGGACCCCGGTCTGCGCTGGGGGTGTAGATGCGCCCGTGGCGGCATTAAGCCTAGGATGCCTCGAGGACGGCGACCACTCCGCCATGGTTGGGACATCAACATGCTGGAGTGTTATACAGGATGAGCTTAGGTTAACGCCTAAGCTAATCAATTATCCTCATGTAGCCTACGATAGGTGGAAGATCTACACCTTCGGAGGCTCAGCAACCTCTGGGGGTATGCTGAGATGGTTTAGAGATCAGTTTGGGCAGATTGAGATCTCTCTCGGAAAGCAGGTTGGATTAAGCCCATATAAAATCCTAGACCTAGAAGCCGAGAGGGTTCCTCCGGGGTCAGATGGTCTAATAATTTTACCATACTTTATGGGTGAACGAACCCCCATATGGGATCCATATTCAAAGGGGTTAATAATGGGCTTAACGTTAACTCATACTAGGGCGCATATATTCAGGGCCTTAATGGAGGGCGCAGCCTATGCGCTGCGGCATAATGTTGAGACAGCGAAGGCTAATAATATTCCGCTGAAGCCTAGGATGGGTATAGTTGATGGTGGAGCTAAATCCCCATTATGGAGGAAGATATTTGCAGATGTAACAAAGTTTCCGTTAGTATATATCGCTGAGCACCCTGGGACGCCGCTGGGAGATGCGCTTCTAAGTGGTGTTGGAACGAAAGTCCTTAAAGGCTACGAGGTTATAAAAGCTGGGTTAAGGCGGCTGAGGTGCAGGAGCCTAATTCCAAAGCGTCTGAAATCTACGATAGGTATTATAGGCTATATCTAAAGCTTTATGAGGCAAATAAGGAGCTCTACATGGAGCTCTATAATCTTGTTTAAATGAATAGGCAGTCTTAGGTGGTGTGGGAGATTTGGATGAGGAATCAAGGCTACGGGAAGATCTTTGTAGAATTGGAAGGAGGCTATATGAGAGACATTTAACGAGCGGAGCTGGAGGAAGCATAAGCGTGAGAACATCGATGAATGAGATTCTAATTAAGCCGAGCGGTTTCTCCCTAGCGGACATGCGGCCGGAGCACGTCATTAAAATGAGTTTAAAGGGAGAGATCTTAGAAGGCAAGTATCCGCCATCAACAGATGCGCCTTGGCATATAATGATATATGAGGCGAGACCTGATGTTAACGCCATAATCCATGTTCATCCACCGATATGCGGGGGATTCGCCTGCGCCGGGTTCTCTTTAGACGTGCCCACATTCACTGAGGTTATAATACAGGTTGGCAGAATACCCCTGATGGATTACGCAACTCCCACAACGATGGAGTACGCGAGGAAAGTTGCTGAACACTTAAGGGAGGCAAACGCTCTCCTAATGAAGAATCACGGTGTAATAACGTTGGGCTTAAATCTTGAGCAAGCTTTTCAGAGAGCCGAGCTTCTCGAAGACTTCGCCAGAATGCTGCTAATAGCTAAAATCTTGGGGGGTCCGGTTCTTCTCCCGGAGGGGGAAGCCCATAAACTCAGAACTCTTGAGAGCGAGAGGTGGAGAATGAAGATCGTGGAGGAGCTATACAAATAGTTTTCTGGTGTGTAGGATTGAGCTCAGGCAAGTTTAAATCTATAAGAGAAATGTTCACGCTGGATGGTAGAAAGGCTATAGTTACCGGTGCCGGCGGCGGGATCGGTGGAGCAATAGCTCACGGGCTCGCAGAGTTTGGTGTGGATGTAGCATTATTTGACCTTGATTCTGAGAAAATAATGGGGCTTAAGGAGCTTATAGAGACGAAGCTTCCAGTCAAAGCCTTAGCAGTGCAGGTGGATGTGTGTAACCGTAATCAGGTTGAGAGGGCTGTCAGCATGGTCCTGAGAAATTTTGGGCAAATAGATATATTGGTAAATAGCCATGGGATTGGACAGTGGACTCTATTCGAGGACATGACGGATGAAGACTGGGATAAGATGATAAGTGTTAACCTTACAGGGGTCTTCATTATGTGTCAGGTTGTCGGTCGGCATATGATAAGTAGAGGAAGTGGAAAAATAATAAATATAGCTTCGATGTCTGGCAGAATCGTTAATAGGCCTCAGCCGCAAGCCCATTATAATACTTCGAAGGCTGGAGTAATCATGTTAACAAAGAGTTTGGCGGCTGAATGGGCTAAATATGGTGTGAATGTTAACTGTATTAGCCCCGGATATACGTTGACGCCGCTGGTCGAAAACTTATTGAAGAGTCAGCCGGAGTACGCTGATCAGTGGAGGTCTCTGATACCATTAGGAAGGTTCGCTGAGCCGGCGGATATTGTGGGCGCTGTTATCTTCTTATCTTCTAGGGCTGCAGACTATATAACTGGGCATGATCTAGTGGTGGACGGCGGCTACACGGTATGGTAGTCTCATTCCACAATCTTTTTCATTTCAGTATCCTTTATGGAGCCTTCAAGATAAATGATTGGAAGCTCACCATCTAAGTATGCTGAGTCAGGTGTGGACGTTAAGAAGAGGGGCATAGAATACTTTAAGCATATTGTAAACGATTTGTTCCCGGAAGCCTTCTGCGTTATAAGCGAAGACCCCAGTCTACCCGGCTTCGGCATAGTGACGCATGTTGATGGTGCTGGAAGCAAGCCGATTCAAGCCTATCTCCATTGGAGGGAGACCGGGGACATAAACTGGTTTATGGGTTTAGCTCAAGACGCTTTAGCCATGAATATAGATGACATTATTTGCGTAGGCGCTACACCGATAAATTTCGTGGACTATGTGGCGGTGAACCCTATTAGAGTTGATAAAATTGGCTTACTCAAGGCTTTGGTCGCCGGCTTTAAAGAGTGCATAGATACGTTGGGGGGATTAGGGCTTAAGATTCTATTCTCCGGCGGCGAGACCGCTGATCTACCGGATCAGCTTAGGACGCTGGATATAGCTGTAACTATGAATGGGCGTGTAAACCTCTCTAAGGTTTTATCCGGCGTCAAGATTGAACCAGGTGACGTCATCATAGGGC
>JAOAJJ010000071.1 GCA_026414245.1 Candidatus Bathyarchaeota archaeon | reverse complement strand
TATCTAGAACCTTTCTAAGCTCCCTATTGGCCGATAACTTCTTTCGCATACCCCACCACCATATCCGCACATCTAATAGCTCTTAAAGAGACTTCCTCGTCATAGGCTTCATGTGGTGTGGCTGATGGATGCGCATTAGGATACCTCGACGGTATATAATGTCTGTCGAGTTCCCTGGCGCATCGCATCATGTCTTCCGGAGGATTTTTACCAATCTTTTCAAAGTATCTGAGCAAAAGTTCCCTAACACTATGCCCCCACGGAGCCTCATTAACGTGGTAAAGCATGGCTTTAGAAGCTTTCTCAGCAGCTTGATGGGCATAGAAAACAGCAGCATTGAATCTTTTAGCCTCATGTAAGATCCTAGCCGTATCCAGATCCCACATGGCTTCATTAAGCCATCTTAAAGACTCACGCCTCAAAACAGGCACCAAGGCAAACAATATTCACAAGAATTATTTAGGGAGAGCTTCTAAAAAGGTTTATGTTAAATCATAACCCTTATTAAATCTTAAATTTCACATCCAAAGATTTGGCGCCGGGGATGGGATTCGAACCCATGCGGCCCATAAAGGGCCACAGGCTTTCCAGATGTTATGTCTTGGTGCTCAAGGCCTGCGCCTTATCCACTCGGCCACCCCGGCTATGGATATGATCTTTATTCATCTTGAATAATTTTCATAATAAAGATTTATGATTTTCCTCCCTCTATAATTAAAATAATCTAGAGGCTGAGAGGGAAGATGATTAAAGTTGAAGTGCCAGTACTGCGGCTTAAATGCGGGTCTCCCGTTTAGATGCCCTTTTTGCGGCGGATATTTTTGCGCCGACCATAGGCTGCCGGAGTTTCATGCTTGCCAAGGTATTAAAAGAGGCGCTCCTGCCTCTGATTACTTTGTGAAGGGAGGGGCTTTAGAGGATGTTAAGGTAAAGTCTCTTAGAGGATATTTTTCAAAGATTTCTAAGCGTTTTCATCATCTTTTTGGTTACACTGAGCTAATTCATATTTCTCTAGGTATATTGATTGTGGTATTGGTAGGCGTATCCTTAGCGATTAACGAAACTCGATCTCTGAGTCTGCAGGCGACATTATTATTTGCTCTCATACTTGTCTCAGCGTTCATACCGCATGAGCTTGCGCATAAATTTACCGCTAAACACTATGGTCTATGGGCTGAGTTCAGGCTATCACTTATAGGTGTTATGGTAACTTTAATCTCAATATTGTCTCCGATAAAAATTATCTCGCCGGGAGCCGTCATGATTTCAGGTGAGGCTACTCGAGAAACCATCGGTAAAGTATCATTGTCTGGGCCAATAGTGAATGTGGGGCTTGCAACGATATTTTTGACTTTAAGCGGTTTTTCAAGCATTAAACTCCTCGAAATAATTTTCGTTCAGGGATCTATAATTAATGCTTTTGTAGCTCTATTCAACCTAATACCTTTCGGCATTTTAGACGGAGCCAAAATCTTATGGTGGAATAAATATTTCTGGGCTATAACGTTTCTATCGTCGCTGATACTTATTGCCGTTAATTTAACAATCCTATATTAACTCTATGCTTATATAAACTTCTTCCGGAACCCTCATACGCATGATTCTACGCATAACTCGGTCATCAGCATCCACATCTATTAGGCGCCTATGTATCCGCATCTCCCACTTATCCCATGTCTTCGTCCCTTCGCCGCAAGGTGTTCTGAGCACAGGCACCTTAAGCCTTTTTGTAGGTAATGGAATTGGGCCTGAAACCTTCACCCCCGACTTCTCAGCTATAGTCTTAAGTTCTCTACATATTTCATCAAGCTTACTGTAATCGGTGCTAGTAAGCTTTATCCTCGCTTTTCTCACCAAACCTGCGCCCTCACAGACTCCTTATTCTTCAAGAATACGCATTTAAATCCTTTTCCCTCTAGAACTGTGAGCATATTAAATTAATCGTTCCCTCCAGAGGTTTTTAGTCTGCCAGGAATATCTTCTTATTCTTGAATCAGGATAGCCGCAAGCCGCGCACCTCTTCTTTCTAACATGATATGACCTGCGACCGCATCTCCTGCACCTTATATGAACAGTCTTACTTGATCTTTTACCGAAAGATGCTGTGCCCTTTGTCATTCATTTTCACCTTGGAGGCGGTGAAATCATTATGACATTATCCCCTCTAACTATTATTAAACCCAGCTCCTTGATATTTTCAGCATCGGTAACATCCTCAGCCTTCTCAAGGACTAAATTGAGATGTTGATCGAAGCCTTGAAGTCTCCCCCTTATGCTTCTTCCCCCTCTAAGTTTTATTAACACGATTTTCCCAAGACTTTCCTCAAGTATTTGTGTAGCCATTTTACTTCACAACCCTACCTTACTAATCAGCTGGACTAACTAATCTCCTTATGATGGAGTGCAAATTTATATGCATTATGCTAAAAATTTAAGATTATATGAGCGGGGTTAAACGCAGATACCTTTTAAGAGAGAGTGATAGGAAGGAGTTTTTAAGGAGGTTCTCCGAAAACTTTGGCGTTGATTACAAAGATCTTTTTGGACTTAAGCCTAAGGTCGAGGTTCTAGATGTTTCTGAGGGAAAGATATTTGTGATTAACGATAAGCCGGTTTTAATGGAATTTAAAGGCGTGTTTATGCCAACTCTAGTTTTTGAGGATTTAATTCATCGGCTCCCAAAAGTCGTGGTGGACATAGGTGCTGTTCCACATATATGTAATGGCGCTGATGTGATGGCTCCAGGCGTAGTTAGAGTTGAAGGAGAGTTTAGAGAGGGGGACTTAGTGCTGGTTTCAGATGAGAGGCATGGTAAGGCGATAGCTATAACCAAAGCCCTATTAGGTTCAAGAGAAATAAAAATCCTCAAAGGCGGGAGGGTTTTAAAGAATTTACATCATGTTGGGGATTCCGTATGGAGGGTGATGATAGATGCTTTTCAGAAACGAAAGAGTTAAAGATTTGGAAGAAAGATTTTTAGTCTGGGTTGCTCCGCTATTTTGTGAGGGGATAGTTTGGCTAAATCGGACCTGAAAAAAATGATTGAGAAAATTGTTGGTAAGGAGAAAGAAAAAGTGGAGGAAAAGAAAGAGGAGATTAGAGCCGAAAAGGTTTCTCAGAGAGAAGCGGGTAAAATATATCTTAAGGCGCTATCTTTGCACTCATTTGACGACTTGGAGAAAATTAAGAGCGAGATTAAATCTGGAAACATAGTGATAGTTAAGATTACGCCTCTACTAGAGAAGAACGTTGAGGATGCTAAGCGCGCCATCAGCGAATTGAGTGAGTTTATCGAGTCTATGGGTGGCGATATAGCTCGGCTAGGAGAAGAAAGAATAGTGTTGACGCCGCAGAACATTCAGATATGGAAGGAGAAAGCGGCATCCTCAGAAACCTCCACGGTATAGAAAGCTACCTAAAGCATCTTTCTATCTGAGCTTCACTACCTCTAATATGTCTGGAGCCATAGCGTTAACTTTATATCTTCTTCGAAGGAACTCTACGAGAGATAAGCATTTACTCCTCTCACCATGACATATAATTATGTTCTCCGGCTTAGGAGCAATTCTACGTAGATAATTCACCATCTGCCGCCTATCCGAGTGCCCAGAGAAACCTTCAACTGTGTGAACCTCTAAGCCAACTTTTATAACCTTAATTTTCCCATCCTGATCTATGATCGACACTTCACGGGAACCCTTCTGAATTCTTCGGCCTAATGTTCCCTCAATCTGATAGCTGACAAAGATCAGCGAGTTCCGCTCATCGTGGGCGAGGTTCTGGAAGTAGTCTATCACAGGCCCCCCTTCAAGCATTCCCGAAGTTGCCAATATTATGCATGGTTCACCCTCAATTATCTCGCCCCTCGCGCTTGGATGCTCAACTATTGTGAAGTACTCTGACTCGAAGGGGTTTATTCCCTCATTAATTATCTTATTGCGCACCTCCCTAGACAAGTATTCTGGATAAGCCATATGTATAGCTGTTGACTCGGATATCATGCCCTCAATAAAGACCGGCACCTCCTTAAGATCACCGCGCCTCATGTAATCGTCTATGACGAGCATTATTTCCTGAGCTCTGCCAACAGCTGGTACTGGGATTATCGCTTTTCCATTTCTCTCAAGGGTCCTGTTTATTATCGATACAAGGTTTTTCTCAGCTTCAGCTCTGGAAGGCATGATGTCTGTCGGGGCGCTATACGTGTTCTCGGTTATAACTGTTTCAACCCTCGGGAATTCTGTGGCAGCTGCCTCTAAGAGCATGGTTCTACCATACTTAAAGTCGCCCGTATAAACTATGTTATGGTAACCTTCACCAATATGTAAATGTATGATTGACGATCCAAGTATGTGTCCAGCATTATGTAATGTTAGCCTTACGTCCGGCGCTATATCCGTGACAACACCATACCGCAGTGGGATAGCATGCAACGCCACTTCGCGGACATCCTTCTGATCATATGGTAGAGGAGCTCCCTGCCTAGACAGAACATCTAAATAGTCGAGCTGCAGCAAAGTCATTAAACCGACATTTGGAACCGAGCAGTAAACCGGCCCATCATAACCATATTTAAACAGATAGGGTAGGAAGCCGCAATGATCCAGGTGGGCGTGACTTATCACGACGGCGTCCAGGGATTCGATGTCAAATTGCGCTGCGTCTAGTCTCGGGAACGCTTCAAAAGGTTTCGTCGACCCAGGGTTTATTCCACAATCCAGCAGAATTTGGCTTTCCCTAGTTTGAACGAGAATCGCTGAACGCCCAACCTCCCTGGCTGAACCTAGCATAGTTATCCTAACGTCGCCCACCTCATATAGCATGGGCCTAAATATTCTCTCGCCGACATTGCGGAGAATTCTCTCCCGCTCCTTACTGCTAGTATACAATAGGTGCTGTAGATGCATCATTATCTTTGATTGTTTTGGCGGTCTCCTAACGGCGCGGGGTCTCCACTTAGTTTTGAGTATTATCTCTTGGAGTGTCAACCCATTCTTGCCTATGACTAGCCCCGGCTTCTTAGCTTCTATTATAACTTCGCCTAATGGGGGGTCGAAGGTTATATTGGTTATTTCAGCCTCCTTAGGCACTATCTCATATATTATCTTCTCAGCTTCCTTCTCGGGGAGCCTAACGGATGGATCTGAGCGCGGCACTATTCTCTTCTTTATGATGCTAACTATGTTCGTTATTATCTGCTCCTGCTCTATTAGTATCTCAGGCTTTTTCGCATAGATGGCTAACGCTGGCCCCTCAAACTCTATACGTGTTATCTCAGCCTCTTTCGGAATATTCTCCAGTATTATTTGTCTTAGCTCAGCCTTACTTTTTTCAATCGACGGCAACTTTTAAATCCCCTTTCTCCCTTCTTTTAGCGTAAAGGCTTTTTATTACCTTGTTTAAAACTCATTGTCAGGGAATAATTAACAATCGGATTTACTTATTATAGCCCTTTTCATATTTAAATACTTATATTAGGGGCATATCTACTAAAAAATATAATGTGATCTGAGATTTAAACTGTTCGGAAGACATAAAAATAGTCTCCGGGAAATTGGCGGGAAAAGCAGTATCGCTTTTGGGTTGATGAGATTGGAGCTCGGAGTTCATCGCATGAGGTTGCCGAGGGAGATAGTCATTGGACGCGGGAGCTTAAAGATGATTGGATCTATATGCAATGATTTGGGCTTCACTGGTAGGGCTTTAATAATCACCGGGGAAAAAACCTTTGAGACGGCTGGGCGTAGAGTTAAAGAGGTTCTTGAAAGCAGCGGATTAAATGTTGAAGAGCATATAGTGTCCTCTAATATGCCAACAGTTAGAGACGTGGATTTATCTGAGGAGAAGATAAGGAAACTTAAACCTCAAGTTGTTTTCGGTGTAGGTGGAGGAACAAAGATCGATATTGCAAAGCTCAGTTCTGCACGTCAGGGTACACCATTTATAAGTATACCTACAACAGCCTCCCATGACGGTATAGCGAGCCCCTTCGCCTCCTTGAAAGGTCTGAATAGGCCATATTCAGTTATGGCTCAATCTCCAATAGCTGTAATAGCCGACACAGAAGTCATAATGAAGGCGCCTTACCGATTTATTGCAAG
>JAOAJJ010000006.1:13259-17832 GCA_026414245.1 Candidatus Bathyarchaeota archaeon | reverse complement strand
GTATTTCTGCAGCCTAACGGCGATAATATACCGGATGTCCCGCTAACCGAGGTTAAACGATTTTCAGTGATAGCCTCAGCTAACAGGAGCCTATTTGACGAAATAGCATCATTGATAAAGAGGTGTTGAGCGTAAAAGGGCTTAGATGGGCGGACACATTATGGTTGAGGGAGACACTATACTTAAGCCGGTAAGCCCATACGCAGCCCTGACAGTAGATTATGGTTCAGAGAAAGCATTGGTGATATCTGATGTGCACTTAGGCTGGGAAGCATCCCTATCTGAGGAAGGAGTCCACATACCATCTCAGACGGGCAAGCTCATAAGGAGGCTTGAACGCATAATATCGCTTGAGAAACCAGACTGCTTAATAGTGCTCGGCGACGTTAAGCATACGATCGAGAAAATAGAGATAGAGGAGTGGCGTGACGTCCCATTCTTCTTTGAAAGAATCCGCGGAAAAGTTCCCTGCGTGAAGGTTGTGCCGGGGAACCATGATGGAAATATAGAGGTTTTACTGCCTGAAGGCGTCGAAGTTACGCCGCAGCAGGGCGTGATATTAGGCTCGGCTGGATTATTCCATGGTCACGCATGGCCGGACATAAAGATGCTTGAGTGTGAAACTCTCGTGATAGGGCATATCCATCCAACAGTAACTTTTAAGGATCCGATGGGCTTCCGCATAACAAATCAGGTTTGGGTTAAAGCCCCCTGTGACATAAATATGCTTGCGAAATCTATGCTAAGGCATTATGGCGTCAAGTTTAAGAGAGAGGAGGACCCGGAAAACCTGCTTAAAATAAACTTCTCCATAGAGCCAAAAGTAAAAAACCTTCTGATAATGCCTTCATTTAACGATCTCCTCGGCGGAAGAGCCATAAATAGATCTTCGATATATGGGGAGGCTGTCTTCAAAGACTTTATCGGACCAATCATTCGATCCAGAAGCGTGATCCTTGAGAGGTCTGAGGTTTATCTTTTAGATGGAACCTTCCTCGGATCACTAGGCATGCTAAGATCGCTGGAATAATTTCTCCGGAGATCGTAGCCAAACCGTCATAGGCCCCTCCTCTCTATTCGCCCAAGCATAGTATGGTATAGCAGTGAAATTCACACTATAAACCTCGTATTTAACATCTGTTTTAGGGGCATATAGCCTACTCCCGAAGCTTTCAGCGTTTATGGCTAAAGCCTCACCGCGCACGACAACTACGCCGCCAAGCATATCCGGCATATACTCTGTGGTTAATGGAGCGTTATCCGGCAGCACCATGTCCCATACGTCGAAAGACTTGTTATCGGCTTTTTCGAGACAGTAGACTATCGGCCCCCTCTTTAAGGCAACCCTATCATTATTCTCCATTAAACGTGAATGGGAAACCAGCCTTTCAACCGGCATACTCAAGGATAAATGAACTTTATCTCCACTCCTCCATGATCTGCGGATCTTTAAGTATCCTCGTTCAAAAATCTTCTTAATCTCTTCCCCGTTAACCTTTACCTGTGCTTCTCTACACCAGCCTGGAATTCGGGTGAATAGGCTAAACTCGATGGGTTCTTCAGGGTTTATAAAAATTTTAATATCGCCGCTCCACGGATAATCCGTATCTTGGGTTAATATTATGCGAGTCTTCTCATACTTTATTTCCGCAGTATTCTTAGCGTAAAGATGAATCCATACTCCCTCCTCTGAGGTGCTGTAAAAGTATCCTGGAAGGGATGCTATTAATCGGGCTATGTTGGGAGGGCAGCACGCGCACTCAAACCACTCTTGGCGCCTATGACGACCCCTATCCGCCAAAGGATTAACATAGAAGTATTTTTTTCCGTCAAGCGATATGCCCGATAATATACCATTATAGAGGGTTAACTCCATAATATCCGAGAAAACCCCGTCACCGGTCACTGCAAGCATACGCCAGTTCCACATGAAGTTAGCTATGGCAGCGCATGTTTCAGCGTAAGCCCTGGCATTTGGCAGCTCATAGTCGTCGCCGAAGGTTTCACCCTCATATCGAGAGCCCACTCCACCGGTTACATACATTTTTCGCTCAGTCATATTATGCCAGAGACGCATAAGCGCGTTAAAAAGTGATTTGTCACCAACCTCAGCGTAGACGTCTGCCGCACCACAGTTTAAGTACAGTGCTCGAACAGCATGCCCAACGATTTCATCCAGATCCCTAAAAGGTTTGTGATCTATGTGATATGGGCTTCCACCAATAGTTCCTTTACCCCTAGTATCAATGAAGAAGTATGCTAGATTTAAGTAATCTTTTTCGCCGACTGTCCGATAAAGCTCTACAAGCGCCATCTCAATCTCCGGATGCCCGCATACGCCAACCAGCCTACCGGGGCCGAATGTGTCCACTATGTGGTCGGCGAATCTACATGCGGAATCCAGGAGCTTTCTGCTGCCGGATGCTCGATAAAACGCTATCGCAGCTTGTATAAGATGCCCGGCGCAGTAGAGCTCATGCATGTCTCTTAGATTTTTCCATCTATCACCCTTCCTCTCGAATGTAAAGTAGGTATCGATGTAACCATCTTCATCCTGCGCTGCAACCACCTCATCAATAACGCTCATCGCCATGCTGAGAACTCTATCGTCTGGATTATACGCGTAGGAGAAGGCTGAAGCCTCAATCCACTTGTAGACGTCTGAATCATTAAAGCATAATCCTCGGAAGGCTCCCTTCTCTTTCCCGGAGACTCTCCGGAAATTAAATATGCGTCCAGTCTCCTCAAGCAAACGGTATTGTGAAGGTATTGTAACTTCCCGAATGATCTTGAGCCTCGGAGCCCAAAAGTTATCTTCTAGGCGAACTTTTTCAATCGGCACTGGTCGTAGTAGAGCGTATGGGCTGCGGGTGGTATCCACTATGTTAGTTAGACCACCCCCACCCAAGCAGATCACCTTTATAGTGAATTAAACTTTAAAAAGATAAAGATTTTAGTTTAAGCATTCTTAACTAACGCATCTTAGGGTATGCAGACCGCTGTCTGCGTATGCTGGACCCCTTCTATCGCATGTATCCTCTTTATAACGTTTTTAAGGGCTTCTAAGCCGTCTAGCTCGGCGTAAACTATTATGTCGTATTGTCCGGTTACCGCGTGCGCTGTTTTTACCCCTTCAATCTTCGATATTTCTGATGCTATTTGCCACGGCTCTCCCCTTTCAACCTCAACCAAAATATATACGCTTATCTGCATCCATTACACCGATTCAATATTATTCTCAACAGAATTAAAAATATATCGTGGTTCTATCTAAATAATATTTGATAGCGATAATCTTTTTGGGAAGACTGAAAAATGGAGGAAGAAAGGCTAAAAAAGATTGCGGAACTAAGGGAGTTTCTGGAAGAGAGGATTAGAAGCCTTGAAACGGAGATTGAAGGTTTAAAGATGATATTAGAGTTCGTTAACGCTCTCCTACTGGAAAAAAGCTTTAGAAGAGCTGAGGAGATCACTCCGCTGAAAGCTGCTGAAGCGGCACCAACCCTTACCCCTCCAGTTAGAGAGGGAGTTAGGGCTATACCGCTAAAAACGAGCACTGGAGAAACCCTGGCAAACATTTATGTTGAGGATAGAAATCTACGTGTTATCCCGGAGTCTGATAAGAAATTTTATACAGATACCCCTCCCTTCGAGGCTTTTCTAATCGACAAGGTTTTAAATAGAATGCGGGATATCGATCAAGAATCTGTTAAAAGAGGAGAACTCATGCCTGAGGAATCCTTATCCTTCGAGGTAAAAACCGAGGGAAACCTGATCCGAGAAATAGTTATCCGAAACGTAACGCCTCAAAGGGAGCGCGAATTAAGGTCTGCAATAAGATGGACTCTGGAGAAAATGTATGAAAAGACTAGAGGAGTATGAGGCTGCACGCTTTATCGGGTTGAAAGTATCTGGCTGCGAAATATTCATATTTTTCTACGATATTTTATCTATTTGGACGATGAGGAGATCGAGGTACGAGGACGCCTACGCAGGATGACGATCTTTTCCCGCTCCCGAGTCCATGCTGCCTTAACAGCGAGTTTCCTCCCGCATAAAGCTAATCGTTTTAACGGTTTGCATAGTATGAGCGCAGCTAAAAAATAATCCTTAAATCCCATTAATTCTTAATGTGTAGCTAGCATGCATCTACCCAACACTGAGTTTACCGCCTCCCGGAGGGAAATATTTGCATCCGGATTTCCGTCAGCCAGTGCGCGGCATGAGGGATCTACTACCTGACGAGGCTTGGATGCTGAGGTTTATTGAGAAAAATGCTAGGTATCTGGCTGAGTTATATGGCTATGAGGAAGTTATAACCCCAGTTATCGAGCATTATGATCTGTTAGCTGCTAAAATCGGTGAGGAAAATAGGAGGCGCATGTATGTTTTTGAGGATCTTGGCGGGAGAAAAGTCGCCCTAAGACCGGAGTTTACCGCATCAATAGCTAGGCTCGTAGCCACAAGGATGGCTAGCTCGCCCAAGCCGATAAGGCTCTTCTCGATTGGAAGCTTATATCGGTACGATGAGCCCCAGCTGGGAAGATATCGAGAGTTCTGGCAGGCGAATTAT
>JAOAJJ010000006.1:0-13249 GCA_026414245.1 Candidatus Bathyarchaeota archaeon | reverse complement strand
GCTTATAGGGTCAAGTAATCCTGAAGCTGACGCTGAGGTTTTAAGCCTAACAATCAACCTTCTAGAGAGCGTTGGGCTGAGGGGCTGCATGTTAAAGATCAATCACATCGGCATCCTGCGCAGTATTCTTGGAAGGGAGGGCGTTTCCGAAGAAAGGCAGAACATGATTATGCAGTATTTAGATAAGAAAGATTTGGATGGAGCCATAAGGGCAGCTGAAGAATATGGCGCATCAAACGTATGCCTAAAATCCCTCAAAGAGCTCTTCAGCATAAAAGGCGATGATAAAAATGAGGTTTTCAAAAGAATCTCTGAGGTGATTTACGAGTATCCGGAGGCAGAAGAATCCTTAAGAAACCTAGGCGACATAATTGATTTAATTAGGATCGGCGGCATCAACGCAAAACTTTATCTTGAAGCCAGCTTTGCCAGGGGGCTGGATTACTACACCGGCATAATTTTCGAGGTTTATGTCCCAGAACTGAATATAGCTGTTGGCGGCGGAGGGAGATACGATAAGCTTATAGAGGTATTCGGCGGCGGGGAGATGCCCGCTGTAGGCGCAGCCCTCGGCGTCGATAGAATAATAATCGCCATGGAGAGGCAGGGTGTCAACCCGCCTAAAACGAGGGGAACGCGTGTTCTAGTTGTTCCCATAGGTGAAGGCAACGTGGCTGAAGCCTTCAAAATATCGATGATTCTTAAAAGACATAGCATTCCATCCGAGATAGAAGTTATGAGGCGGGGTCTTTCACGAGCCCTTTCAGACGCAGATAGGAGAAACATAACACACACCATCATCGTCGGTTCAAGAGAGCTCAGTGAGGGAAAAGTTATCCTAAGAGATATGAAAAGCGAATCTCAGGAAATGGTTAGAATAGAGGATTTACCAAACAAGATAATGGGAAGGCAATTTAACTGAGGTTTTCAAGAAAACCCAATTCTAAGCGCTTTCCAAACTTCTCTCTAACGCTTTTATAACGTTCTCTCTCCCCATGGCAACTATATATGGCCCCAACCTTGGGCCTGAGGGGGCGCCTAAAAGTATCATATAAAGAGTCTTAAAGAAGTCTTTCGGCTCAATATTATTTTCTCTAGCAGCCTCAAATATTGCGCTTTGAATTTTTTCAGCATCCCCCTCCACTTGAATTCTTTGGATCAGTAGCCTTATCGCAGCCCTCTCGTTTTGAGACAGGCTAATCGCTGTCTCAGTGATCTCCTCAAAGTCTTTAACCCAGTTAAGGGCATATTCAATGCGCCGCTTCAACCCTTCATCCACCTCGCTTTTATCTCTTATATAGCCGTAGTCCCGCAGCTTCCCGGATATAAAATCGATCTCCAAACCCTTAGGCGCAATCTTCGCGAGGTAGGTGAGCACATTATATGGCACATGTATGCTTGCTTTACTCGGAGCCTTCAGGAACCAGCAATATTCATATAGGCCTCTAAGCTTGGCTTCCTCCCTTTCATCACCTATCTTGATTCTGCCGAAGTATATGTCCTCTAAATTGTCGAACTCATTCATGTAGCGTGGCACATCGGAGATGGAAACATTCCTCGTTCCAACAAACCGCTTCAGCGTTAATAATATTAGGGATTGAGGGGAACCGTATTTAAGCCAGAGCTGAGGTGTAAGAACGTTCCCAGCCGATTTAGAGATTTTTCTCCCACTCTTATCTAAAAACAATTCATAGCGTGCGTGGAGTGGCGGCTCATATCCCAGTATTTCACGCGATATTCTATCGTTTACTCTAACTGAATCTATTAAATCTTTTCCATAGGCTTCGAACCCTATTTCCAACGCACGCCATCTAGCCGCGAACTCGCCAGCTTTCCAACTAAGCTTACCTTCACCCTTAGTGTAGTCCGCTTCACCCTCATACCTGCATCCTTCAAGCCACCTACCCTTAACCTCCATCCCCTCACATATATAGAGCACTTTATTCTCATCTGGCAGAAACTTGTATGCTTTAGTGGTGTATATCCTTCCACATGAAGCGCATACCGGGAAGTATGGAAGCGCTTCAAGATATTTCTCTTGACCAGTCTCTTCATACACTATCTCGCCCACACGCTTAGCGTTCAGTAAAATATCTCGAATCTCACTGTTAAGCAAGCCCCGCTTATAGGCTTCGACTGCTGATATAAACCTATACTCTACGCCAAGCCTGTCTAAAGCATCAAGCAGTAGGTAAACCATGTGATCACCGTAGCTGCTATGGCATCCGAATGGATCTGGAATATCCATGACGGGTTTACCTAAATGTTCCCCCAGGGACTTTGGTAGTCCAGCTGGAACACTTCTCAAGCCATCCTTATTATCGGAGAACACTATGAACTCGGATTTATGTCCATGTTCCCTAATCGCTAGAGAGATAGCGTAGTTTCTTGTAACCTCGGATAGGCTTCCTATATGAGGGATGCCTGATGCTCCAATACCGCTCTCAACCCTAATAACATTTAGACCCCTATTGAGCTTAAGTTCCCTCTCTATTATTTTGAGCGCCATCTTATCATACCATGTTCCATGCCCAATTATCTTCTCATTCGGCTCCGATTTCAGTAGGCGACCCATCTTCCATACCTATTCGCTTTCGACGCTATAAGTATGAAGGTTTAAAATAAAGATAAAAACCTTATTGATGATTCCAATCTGCCTCAAGATGCGGTGAACTATCAGATAAGTTTAAATCTATTTCCTGCATTGTTTCTTTAAAAATTTAAGGCTTAAAGTAAGATAATGGTGTGATATAATTTGAGCGAGGCTCTCGGTGGAACTAAAGAATCTGAATGGGTTCCACGCACTAAGCTAGGTAGAATGGTTATTGAGGGCAAAATATCTTCTTTGGAGGAGATATTTGCCAACGGGTTTAAGATAAGCGAGCCGGAAATAGTGAATATGCTTGTCCCAAATCTCGAGGAGGAGATTATAAACATAGGTCTCGTTCAAAAGCAGACCGACGCTGGGGAAAAATCCAGATTCAAGGCTATTGTAGCAGTTGGAAACCGGGATGGGTGCTTAGGCATAGGTGCTGGAAAAGCAGCCCAAGTACGCACAGCTATAGAGAAGGCTGCGAGGGAAGCCCGCCTAAATATCACGATTATACGTAGAGGATGCGGGAGCTGGGAGTGCGGATGCGGTCAGCTCCACTCATTACCCTTCGAGGTTACTGGAAAATGTGGTGCAGTGAAAGTCGCTATCCTTCCCGGACCGAGAGGTTTAGGTTTAGTTGCCGGCGAGGTTGCCAAAGTTATCCTTAGACTCGCCGGTATTAAAGATTGTTGGACGAGGAGCTATGGTCCAACTGGAACGATACCTTCATTTGCATACGCGATATTTGATGCTTTGAAGAAGACATATAATGTTGTTACGCCGATGGACTGGGCGAGGTAAGGGAAAATGGAGAAGGGGGATAAGTGTCTAGCGGTCATAAGAGTTAGAGGCACGGTTAATGTTAGAAAAGATATTGAAGATACGTT
This sequence comes from Candidatus Bathyarchaeota archaeon, assembly GCA_026414245.1. Classification (GTDB taxonomy): domain Archaea; phylum Thermoproteota; class Bathyarchaeia; order Bathyarchaeales; family DTEX01; genus DTEX01. The sequence goes on along the minus strand of JAOAJJ010000006.1, from coordinate 9,769 downwards.
AAAAATGCTTAACTTAACCCATAGCTGCCATGCGACATTAATAGATAATCGCCCCTCGTATCTAGGCATGCTTCAAAAGGTTCAGAATCAGACAACTTGGGGCGAGGTTTCAAAGGAAGTTATAACTATGCTTCTTGAGAAGAGGGGGAGACTTATTGGAAACAAGAAAGTTACAGATGAATATGCTAAGAGGCTCGGCTTCCAGTCTCTTGAAGACTTAGCTGATGCAATATATCGACTGCAAGTTGAATTTAAAAGGCTTCCGGGGATTAAACCAGTTTTCCGCCTCAAGCCGCCCAGTGGAGGCTATAAGGGAAGCGTGAAGAAGAGCTGGAAGGTTGGAGGCGTGACTGGTTATAGAGGCGAGGCGATAAACGAATTATTGAAGAAAATGATATAGGAGGTTAAATGATCTATGCCGCACAGCCTTAGAAAGATCCGTAAGAAGCGGGGGTCTAGGACATGCGGGTATGGAAGGGTTGGACAGCATAGGAAGAGTGGTTCTAAAGGTGAGAGGAGGGCTGGTAGACATAAGCATTTATGGTCTTGGGTTCTGAGATATGAGCCGGACTATTTTGGCTATAAAGGCTTCACCTCCCCGAAACAAAAGAAAGCTGAAAGGGTTCGATGCATAAATCTAAAGGATCTTGAGGAGCTAGCCGTAAAGATGGCTTCAAAAGTTAAAAAAGGAGAGAAAATATTCATAGATCTTGGAGAAATGGGCTACTTTAAGCTTCTAGGTGAGGGGAAAATAACTGTACCCGTTTCAGTTAAAGTTCCGTCGTGTACTGAAAACGCCCTAAGAAAAATTAGAGATGTTGGCGGAGAAGTGCTGGTAACCGGGAAAGCCGGGGAAGCTGAAGCCGACTAGATACAACAAATTAATATAAAGCTCAAAAACAAAGATTTAATTGGGGGCAACAGCCTGAGGGATAGAATTTGGCCGGTAGATTTCTAAGGGTTTTCCAGCCGCTAATACGATTTATCCCAGAGATTAAGGCGCCTGAACGTAGGGTTAGCTTCACTGAGAAGCTTGTCTGGACATCTCTCGCCCTGCTCATCTATTTTATTATGAGCGAAATCCCGCTTTACGGTTTAAGTAAAACTGAGGATATACTATTCTACAGGGTGATATTCGCCTCAACTAGGGGCACATTGATGGAGCTGGGCATAGGTCCAATCGTAACCGCAGGCCTAATACTACAGCTACTTGCAGCCTCAGGCTTCATAGGCGTCGACTTCTCTGACCCTGAAGATAGGGCGCTATTCACGGGCGCAAATAAAGTTTTATCGGTTATAATGACTGTTGTTCAAGCATCAGCCTATCTGCTGGGGGGCTTCTTCGGGAGATTGGAGGCTCTGCAGGCGGCGATAATATTTATACAGCTAATTATCGCCGGGATAATCATCATGCTTCTAGACGAGATGATTCAGAAAGGCTGGGGCTTGGGCAGCGGCATAAGTCTCTTCATATTGGCTGGCGTCGCCCAACGTATAATATTGGATTGCTTCTCAATATGGCCTTCTCTAAGCGAGCCGGGGAAGGCTAGGGGAATAATACCGGCTATGATCCAAACGCTCGCTGCAGGGGAATCTCTGAATAAACTCTTTATTAGGCCGGCTGACGATCCAAGTATTCTCAGCTTAATATTAACTATAGGTATATTCCTATTCTGTATTTATGCTCAGGGTGTTAGGGTTGAGATACCCATAGCCCACTCACAATTTAGAGGGTTTAGAGGCAAATACCCGATAAGCCTCCTCTATGTTTCCAATCTGCCAGTTATATTCGCCTCAGCATTATTTGGAAACATTTACGTTATAGGCCAAATTCTATGGAATAATTACCGTAATAATTCAGCCCTATACCCATGGATAAAATTGATTGGCGATTTTGAGTATGGGGAAGGAGAGTATCTTCGTCCCGTAGGTGGTCTGGCATATTATGTTACGGCTCCAAGCGGTTTCGTCGATGTGCTGGAGGACCCGCTCAGATATAGTGTTTATGCGATACTACTGATAATTTTCTGCCTCATCTTCTCATGGGTTTGGCTCCAGGTTGGCGGGCTAGATCCCAGAACAGTTGCTAAACAGCTCGTTGATTCAGGCATGCAGGTTCCAGGCTTTAGAAGGTCTGAGAAACCCATTGAAGTTGTTTTAAAGCGATATATTCCAATTGTAACTCTGCTGGGAGGGTTTATCGTCGGTTTAATGGCGGCTATAGCTGACCTCTTCGGAGCATTTGGCACTGGGACGGGGATACTATTATCTGTAGGGATAATTTACCAGTATTATCAGCAGATAATGAGCGAACGCATCGAAGAAATATATCCTGGGATAAGAAAGTTCCTTGGAAGGTGACATCCATGCAGCTAGATCTTTTAAGCCCCCCATACTCAACTTTCTTCATAATGCTCATAGCTTTCATCTCCTCCACGGCAACCGCATTAATAAACCGAAAATTCATTGATAGAAACCTGCTTGCGGAGTGGAGGAGAGAGATATCTGCTTGGAACGCTGAAAGGGAGCTCGCTAAGAAGACGGGTGATAAGAAGCTTATGGCTAAGATTAAGAAGCAGGAGGTTCGGGTAATGCAGATCAGAGCAAAGATATCTGCACAGCAGACAAAAGTCTGGCTTATCACCTTCATTCCACTGCTGATCGTATGGTGGCTGCTGATATCTTTCTATGGAACCAAGCCGGTTGCCTTTATACCTCTACTCGGCGAAAGGGTGGAAATACCATTCTTCTTCTGGTATATTATATGCCAATTCTTTTTCAACTTTCTAATATCGAAGTTGCTTAATATTGAGATGGGTTTTGGAACAAGGGTATAGAATACCAGACTAATAAAATTTTCTGGAGGGAAGAGATGGGAACCGCTTCCATTCCGCCGGAAGAAAAGAAAAAGATAGTTATATGCATTTCCGGCTTAGCTGGATCGGGTAAAAGCACCGTTGCTAGGAGGATTGCCGAGCATTTCAACTTAAAATATTATTCCGGTGGAGACGCTCTGAGATCTATCGCGTTAGAGATGGGTTACCGCATCTCTGATCGAGGTTGGTGGGAGACAAGAGAAGGAATGAGGTTCCTTGAAGAACGCTTAAGGAACCTTGAGCTAGATAGGCTAGTGGATGAGAGAATGCTTAAGTTGGCTGAAGAGGGAAACGTTGTGCTCGACAGTTGGACGATGCCTTGGCTCCTAAAGCATGCGGACCTAAAGGTGTGGCTCGACGCTTCAGAGGAGGTTAGAGCGCAGAGGATATCTAAGCGGGATGGGATAAGCTTTGAAGAGGCGCTTAAACGTATGAGGGAAAGGGAGACACGAACAAAGGAAATTTACAGAGTTCTCTATGGGTTCAGGTTAGGCGAGGATTTTGAGCCATTTCACGTAATATTAAATGTGGATAATCTTAATCAAGACGAGGTTTTTAAGGCTCTATGCATAGTAATCGAAAATATGCTTCTGAAAAAGAGGGAGGGAAAACGGAGCCTTTAAATACTTTTAATTGGTTAGCTTGACGCCCTTTTTAGACTAATTTTAGAAAGTTAAATGCTAACCAGAATATTACGTCGCCTATAAATATAGTCGTTATGAAGCCTATTTCTATGAAAAGTAGGAAGGGTAGGGCTGGCGTAACCCAAATTTTTCCATTAATCCCCTCCGGTATTTTGCTTTCCACCTCACCCTCGGCGCCCAATACATGAAGTATTTTCAAACTCCTTTTTAGGGTGCCGTCGCCTTTCAAGCTAAATTCCTCCATAATTATATAATGGTGCTTTCCGGAGCGTAGTTTTTCAGCCTCCACCCTATATCCAGTTATAAAGGCTAAAGTTTTCCTAAGAAAACCGGTTTCCTCCAGCCCCTCAAATATTCTTCCGCCGCTCCTCGCCAAGTCTATGAGGTTCCGGAGAGATATTGCTGCAGTTAATAGTGCGGCGGCTAAAACAGAATTATTTAGAGTTGATATCGGCATCGGCAGCGGGAAAACATATTGAGAATGCCGCTCAAGTACAGGATTAATGAATCTGATTTTTAGGCGGGTAGGCATCGAGAGCGATAGACATATTAGGGCTTTTGCGTCGGCTCCACCCCATAAGCCTAAATAGAAAAGGGTTAGCGATAGCCCCGAGACTATGGCTACGGTCGCAATCCAAATAATTATGTCTGAAACCTGATTTGGAGCGCTTAAGGCGAGCGATATTACTGAGAGCGCTAAACCTATTGGCGAAGAAATAATCCAGATGATGTCCGGAATCTCCCTAAACTTCAAGTCGTAGATGGATGCTATGGAGAGGAACATTAAGCATAAGCTCAGTCTTAATGAATCAATGAGACCGTTAACCATTTACCCGCCCCTCTAGCACCCATTTAAAGTGGGAAGACTTTAGGATAACCTTTGATCCAAGAATATTTTAGGGTGGGTAGTAGTCTATAAATATATGTTTTTCAAGAATACCCTATGTTGCCTAGGCTCAAGATGTCTAATAGATTATGGACGGGGCTCTCAAATAACTGGTTGGGTGAATAATGAAGATGAAAGTTAAGGCGATGGTGAAGCTCTTCGGGGTAGTCGTAACGATAATCCTTTCCACATTAACCCTTTATGGATCTTATACAATTAATATAATTAATATTATGCTGTTAAAGGAGTATGGTCTCATAAGCGTTTTCCTCTCAGCTTTCTTCAGCCACATGGCGATAATTGCGAGGGGATTCTTCGTACCGCTTTTCCTATCACTAACCGGAAAATATAATCTGCTGATTTTAGGTTTATCCGCAGGTTTAGGCGGAGGTCTTGGAGAAATAATCGCGTATTACTGGGGGCTTAGCATAAAGGAAACCTTATCTTCTAGTAGAGATGAGAATGATATCTTACCTAAATGGATTGAAAAATATGGCTTGCTCGCAATCTTATTGTTTGCATCTTCGCCATTGCCCGATACGCCAATAATGCTTTTAGCCGGCGCCTTTCGCTTCCCAGCATGGAAGCTAATTATTATCCAAATTGTTGGGAAAACAACCTTATACACGCTTGGAGCCATATTTGGAGGCTTCATCTTCATGGAGCTAAAGTCCATAACTGAGGAAGCTGTAACCTCAACAATAATTTTGGTAGTTTCGGTGATCTTATGCGTGCTCGCCTCCTGGAATAAAAGTAGGAGAAAGATTTTAGGAATCCTCGATAGAGGTGTGAAAAGGGTTATGCGTCAAAAAGAGCCTTGATGCTGAACTCACCTAACCTATATATTGATGCGCTAGCAGATTAAATGGTTGAGTCCTATGACGCTGAGAATCTTCAATACATTGGGCATGCGAAAAGAGGAGTTTAAACCGCTACGTGAAGGTGAAGTCAGAATATATGCCTGCGGCCCAACAGTATATGACTTTATCCATATTGGGAATGCTAGGGCATTTATTGTAGCCGACGTTGTGCGCCGATACCTGGAGTATAAAGGCTTTAAGGTTACTTTAGTGAGCAACATAACCGATATAGACGATAAGATAATTAGGCGGGCGCAGGAGACGGGGCTTAGCATACAGGAGATCGGCGAAATCTATAGCGACGCATATTTTGAAGATTTAGCCGCGTTAAATATAAAGAAGCCCAGCATTAACCCTCGTGCAACCCAGCACATATCTGACATAATAATGGCTGTTCAGAAGCTCATAGAAAAGGGATACGCTTACGAGGTCGAAGGAGACGTTTACTTCGACATATTGAAGTTTGATGACTACGGCAAACTCTCCGGAAACAAGATGGAAGCCTTAGAGGCGGGCGCAAGGATCGAGGTTAACCCGAAAAAGAAGAATCCTGCAGACTTCGCATTATGGAAGGCTTGCAAGGAGGGTGAGCTGGGATGGCATAGTCCCTGGGGTTGGGGTAGACCCGGCTGGCACATCGAGTGCTCAACCATGGCTATGAAGTATCTGGGCGAAACATTCGACATCCATATGGGAGGGAAGGATTTGATTTTCCCGCATCACGAGAATGAGATAGCGCAGGCTGAGGCTCTCACCGGAAAACCCTTAGCCAGATATTGGATACATAACGAGTGGCTTACTGTTAACGGGCAAAAGATGTCTAAGTCTCTAGGGAACTTCATAACGGTCAAGGATGCTTTAAAGATGTATAGCCCTCAGGTTTTAAGATTCTTCTTAATATCTGCTCACTATAGGAGCCCAGTGGACTTCAATAAGGAGAGTATGGTGGCTGCTAAGGCAAATGTTGAGAGAATATTTTCGGCTTTAGAGAGGCTCATCTCCCTTAAGGAGAGAGATAAAAACGGAGAAGAAGATGAGGAGCTGATCTCTCAGGTGCAGGAGGCAAAAAGAAAGTTTGAGGAGGCTATGGACGATGACTTTAACACGCCTTTAGCTATAGCTGCCATATTCGAGATCGTTAAAGCGATAAATATCTACGTAGACCGGAATGACGAGATTGGAACAGAAGCGAAAAAAGAGGTATATAATGTCTTCAAAACCCTTGTTGAAGATATTCTTGGAATAAAAATTGAAATTAAGAAAAAATATTTGGAGGGAAGAGAAGAAGCGATACTAAAGAATCTAATGGAGATAATCCTAGAGGTGAGGCAAGAGATGAGGAGGAGAAAGGAATGGAAGATATCTGATGAGATCAGAGATAAACTCCAAAAAATCGGCTTCATTATTGAGGATACCCCTAAGGAAACGAGGTGGAGACTTAAAGAGGAAACGCATTAATTTAGATTTTTCCATACTATTTTTCTAATGGGGTTCACTAACCCTTACAGAGTTTCCCTAAGCAAAGTCTATTCTATCTACGGTTTTTCCAGCATTAAAGATGTGTTTATACTCAACCTCTTTAAATTAAGGATGGGAACTCTGCTACTCTAAGATGGGTGCAGCCATAGGGAATCAACACAAGCTCAACAAGTTTTTCCTCCATATTCTCTACGTGAACCGGGCTTTCCGGGATCTCCCCCGCAGAACCATTCTCCAGCCTCCAAGAATCTATTCTTGCCCCCTTAACTTTAACCGATATGGGGGCTCCTTCCGGCGAGAATGGGCGGTCGCCCATAGGCCGCTCAGTGAATTCAAGTTCCCCAAGTTTTTCCTCATTTAGAAGAAGCGCATAGTTCCATGGTGTTTCCGGATAAACCTCCCAATCTGCAACGGGGAAACCGCCATATTTATCATATTCTTTTATTTTTCTCCATCCTTCCTTGATTTTTAATGCATAAATCAGCGGGCCCCTCTCCAAAGCCACAGCATTATGATATCGCCGGGAAATTTTCGGTCTCATCTTTAATAACATTTTTATTCTCGTAACACCGCACCATGACCTCTCTATTTTAAATAATGTTCCCGCAGGCGGGGATCTTATAAAATCTCCATCAACTTTAATGATTGCATCCTCGGACCAAGAAGGTATTCTCAGGTATAGCGGAAATAAAGTTTTTTCCTCTACATTAATATCGATGTCAACTTCCTCCCTGAAGGGATAATCCGTAATAACATTTATTTCTATGGGTGTGTCCCTAACACTAGTCTTAACCACACAGGGAGCATACGCAACCGCAGCTAATCCACCATCCGCTGTGCGCATCCAAAGATGAGCAGTGAACTTAGGCCATCCCTGACCGAAATTGACTGTGCAACAACCGTAATTTGGCTCCAAACCATAAATGTTCGCGTCCGGACCATTAGTTGTCCATATTCGGTTCTCCCTAATACTGCATTCAACTTGATTTACTTGCTCATCGTATTGATGCGCCCACATGTCTGATGAGAAAGCGGCTGGAAGAGCGTTAAACGCTATCTTCTCTAGCCTATCTCCGAAAACCGGGTCCCCGAGGACGCTCAGCAAAATCTCAAGCGAATACATGTATTCCACGATTGCGCATAGCTCCGTGCCATGTGAAGGGTTCTTACCTGCCAAACACTCGTCGCCTGATATAACCCCAGTCACCGTGCCGTGATAACTATCCAATTTTTCCATAATTTCATAAACCATATTTCTATCTCTTCTATCACCCGTTAGACGCCACCATAATGCGGGAGCCTTTATCGCCATGGCATTATTAACTACATGGCCCATAAAGTTCCATTTACCTTTAGGAGTCGGGTCTTTAAGAGGCCAACGTTTAAAAAAGTCTATCCAATTAAATCCCTGCGCGTGGAGCTTAACTGCTAAGTCTAGCGGCCATTTTTCCCCAGTTAGTTCATGAAGCCAGTAAATGCTTATTAGCGACTCGAACCATCGAAATTGCGCCCAGCCAAATAGAGGGCGTCTATACGTGATGTGCTCGTCTATCCAGCGCAAACATTTTTCCACGACCTCTGGGACCCTTTCATCTTTAGTAGCCTCATAATATTGGATTAAAGGCTTCATAACTAAGAATATGGCCCAAATATCATAGTTAATTTGATTATCGCTTGGCGCAATCCAACCCGTTTCATCTTGGCGGCTAATAATGATATTTACATATTTTTCAACCTTACCTTTCAATTTAAGATCATCTAATAGAAATGCGAGAGGCACAACTCCGTCCAGCCAGTAGGGTGCGCGCTCCCAATTATCAGCGTCACCTCCAAACCATGCGCTATTCTTTACGTCTGGCCAAAACTCATCTAAGTGTCCGCTTAACCCCTCAGCCTGTAATCTCAGTTGATTTAATAGCCATCCTTTAGGTTTAATGGCTCCTAACGGTAAAGGTTCCAGAGCCTTCTTCTTGATTAAAATTCTTGGGCTGCCCATCTCCACCCCCACATAGAATCCTACGTAACCGCAGCGACCATAAATATTTAACTGATTTATGGGCTGAGAGTTTAACATTTAATCCCTTTCCCCTAAATGCCTACTGAATTTGAGAATCATATTTTTGGCGCAAATAAGCAAAATTGATAGCATTGAACTATGCTTTAAGAATCTTTTAAATGCTAGTCTCTGGGCAGTAGAATCGATTTAAGTGACTTAACAGTCCAGAGAGAATTAACTAGCGGACAATTAGGCTTCTCAGCCGACTGGTTCTGGGCTCACCCCACCATTTTCCCCAGATGCCAAAACCCTACAAGATGAGCTATCCGGTTCAGACATAGTTATACTCAAGGGAGACGTCAACTATAGACGGTTACTCGAAGATATGCGCTGGCCTTACACTGCACCAATAACTATATGCTGGATATTTCCCGACATACATATTGATTCTACGGACATTAAAGGGAGAAATTATTGTAGGACTTAAGGATGGGTAGGCGGAAGATATGCGGTGAAGGATCCAGAATGGCTAATAAATGGTAAACGCGGGATAATTCGGTATGTGGAGAAATGAATAAATGTTCTCTAAAACTTTCAAACCCATATTTCAGCGAGACTTATATGCGATAGATAGGTGAGCGCTTAACGTATAGCATGCGTCCTACACATGCACGCCCTCAGGCCTATCCCCTAAACCAGCCCCTTGGGTGATCAAAATCTCGCAGCACCCTTAATCTCTTGAAGTATGCTTTTTGCAGCCTCAGAGATCGCTTGCCTACTATTCATCTTAGGACGCCATCCTAAGCTTTTTAGCCGATCTATACTTAGGGCTATATGTTTAACGTCGCCAAGCCAGCCAATGCCATGGAGGACGGGCTTATATACACGTTTCACATCACTAAGCCCGAGAACCTCAACGATTACTTCAGCAATCTCGTTGACGCTCACCCAATCCTCACCCCCAACATTATAGACCTCGAATACGCTAGAAGATTTTCTCCAAGCCTTCAACGTGGCTTCCACAGCAT
>JAOAJJ010000070.1 GCA_026414245.1 Candidatus Bathyarchaeota archaeon | reverse complement strand
CTTGCCCCCCAATCCACCAAACTATCGCTGTTCCAGACGATATGGCGAACCCTAGAAGCGGAAAGAATTTTATGTGAAGGAGCGTAACTTTAAGGTTCGCGGCGACGAGATTTCCCAGCCTCTCCACCAGCCGCTTTAACTCAAATTTCTCTTGTGTAAAAGATTTAACCACGACTATTCCTGGAATAGTATCCCATAATAGTGAGCTGACGTCAGCCCATCTACGCCAGACCTTATGGTATGCTCTATGCGCCCTTTTTCTAAAAAGCGGCACGCCGACCCCGATTATCGGTATAGGCAGCAACGCGAAGATAGCCAGATAAATATTCATGGAGAAAATTATCACACCTATTCCCATAATCTGCAGGATGCTTGTAATCAGCGTCTGCGTCCCCCACGTGAGAAACCATTGTACGCGTCCAACATCGTCAGTAACTCTGGTCATGATGCGCCCAGAGCTCATCCTATCATAAAAGCCGAGTGAGAGCCTTTGAAGATGCTCATAAACTTTTACACGAATATTATAGATTAGTTTTTGGCCCAGATATGAGAGCGTATAGTTTTGAGCTGCTCCCAAAAACGCGTTTAACGCGTAAATTGATACAAATGCCAGCACTATGTAGATCAACATGCTTAGATTTTTCTTCGCAAACACATCATCGAGCAGCAGCTTCATCAAGTATGGTGGCGTAAGATTTAGCGCTGTTATAGAAAGCGAGAGTATTACTGCTAAGATAACGTAATGAATATAGGGTTTTAAGAAGCCCATAAGCCAGATAAAGGCTTGGATCTTCTTAACGCCCCCCTTCTTAGGCATAAATTCCTCAAGAACCTCTAAGTTTACTTCTTCCGGAGATATATCCTTTTTAGCAATCTTATCTATGAGTTTAGCCACATTATGGAAGCTCTCTAAGCAGTCTCGGGAGAAGCGCATCACGCTTTTTAATCCATCCTTCGTCTCAAAAAACATCTCTGAATTACCTAAATAGTCCTTGACGAAGCATGACTTCACATCATTTAACTGGAACTCAACGATTCTTTTTGTAGCTGAACTTACAATAATTATTCTTTCCGCGGTTAAAAACAGCCATCTTTCACCGAAATTTCCATCTTCATCTATATCTCCGGGAACCCCGCAGATGATTTTCTCATTTTCTCGTAGAACCGACGAGAGCAAACCTTTAATTTCTTCAGGAAACTGCTGTCCCTCTCCATTATTCAAGGCTTTTTGATAAGGCCTCCATCAACTTAATCGGCTTCTTCATATTTTAAGGAATCAATTTATAAGTTTTTCTAAACCTCTTAATATAATGTGGTATTAGAGTAAGAGAATGTTTGGGAGAGTTAGCTATGAGAAAATTTAATGTGGGTTTCATTGGTTGTGGTGGGATTGCAGTAACGCATGCTGAGCGGCTTAAAACTTTAGAAGAGATTCACATGGCGGCTTTCGCCGACATAGTTAAGGAAAGAGCGAAGATTATGGCTGAAAAGTATGGTGGAAGATACTACAGTGATTGGCGTGAAATGCTGAATAGAGAGAACTTGGACATTGTATACATTTGTTTACCTCCGTTTGCACATTCAGATGAAGTCATGGTAGCCGCTGAAAAAGGCATACATGTGTTTATTGAGAAGCCTATAGCCTTAGACATGAAGATTGCGAGGGAAATGGTGAGATCCATTCAGAAAAACAGAGTTAAGAGTCAAGTCGGATATAATTGCAGGTTTGGATACGCTATTGAAGAGGCGAAGAGGCTGGTGAGCTCCGGCGAGGCTGGTGAAGTAGGTCTCACATTAGGCATGTACTGGTGCCATTTTATTAGAAAGGATTGGTGGATAGATAAGAGTAAGAGCGGTGGACAGATAGTTGAGCAGTCAACCCACCTCTTTGACGCACTTAGATATATTTGTGGCGATGTTGAGGTGGTTTATGGGCTAATGAACCGTAAATTTTGGATCGATGTTCCGGAAATGACGATTGAGGATGTGAGCAGTGTAGCTTTCAGGTTTAAGTCCGGTGCGGTTGGCGCAATTACTGCTACGATATGGGGTGCGAATGCGCAATGGTGGTTTAAATGGTTGATAGCTGCTAAGAATTATACTTTTGAGTCAAGGGATATAAACACTTTAACGCTTTATTCTACGAGACCTCCAACGAAAGTTATGATGGTCTCGGAGGAAAGGGACACCTATCTTCTCGAAGCCAAAGACTTAATTAGAGCGATCTTAGAGGATAAAGAAACGAGGACGCCTATAGAAGAGGGCGCGAAGACGCTGGAGTTCACTTTAGCAGCTTCAAAGTCTGCGGAAACTGGAAAACCGGTTATGCTGCCACTGGAGGAGTGAGTGGAGCTTAAGGGTGTGGAGAAATGAGGAAGGGCGTAAACGCTTGGATTTATCCGCAAAACTTTAAAATCACCGATATTTTGAGGCTTTCAAAGGATATTGGTTATGAGGGTGTGGAATTAAATATAGATGAAGAAATGCTTAAAATGGGCAGGAATGAGAGGAGAGCGATACTCGATGAAGCTAAATCTCTAGGCTTGGAACTGCCAAGTCTCTGCACAGCCCTCTTTTGGAGGTATAATCTCGCCAGTTCAGACCCAAACGTGAGAAGAAGAGGTGTAGAGATAATTAGGTGGGGATGCGAGTTCGCTTCAGATATAGGTGCCGGAGTCTTCTTAGTTGTCCCAGCTGTCGCCACAAAAGAAGTATCTTATCAGGATATGTGGAGGCTCTCTAAGGAAAGTATTCTTGAGGCTGCGCAGTCAGCTGAAGACTGCGGGGTCATTATCGGCGTTGAGAATGTATGGAACAGGTTTCTTTATAGTCCGCTTGAGTTCCGAAGATTTATTGAGGAGATTAATCATCCGAATGTGAAAGTTTATTTTGACGTTGGAAACGCAGCTTTTCTCGGATTTCCTGAGCAGTGGATAAAGCATTTAGGGGATTTAATTGCATGTGTCCATATTAAGGACTTTCATTTATCCGCGATGCAGTTCAGACCCATTTTTGAGGGAAACATTCAATGGCAGAGCGTTATAGAGGCTTTGAGAAAAATAGGTTATAACGGTTTTCTAATCGTTGAGATGAACCCATATCCAGGTCATCCCTTGAAGGCTGCTGTGGACTCGAAGTCGGCGCTAGATATTATGCTTAATATGCTTTAGATATGTTTTCGCGGTTACCGTAGAAATAATTATTTTTCTTTCTTTAAAATGATTTAGATACCGTAAGATATTTATTTAATTAAGTCACAATAGTGCATGAATCAATTAGGGAGAGAGGCGGTAAGCTTGCCTGAAAGCAGTTCGGTGCTCGTGGGACGAAAACCAGTAATGAACTATGTCTTAGCTTGCCTGACATTATTCCACGGCGGAGCAAAAGAAGTAAACGTTAAAGCTAGAGGGCGAGCGATAAGCAGAGCTGTAGATGTCGCTGAAATCATTAGACACAGATTTCTGCCGGACGTGAAGATAGGAAATATCAATATAGGAACCGAGCAAATCCAGTCCAGTGGAAAGGCTCCGGCGAACATAAGTACAATAGAAATAACTCTGGTACGCTAATCCCTCTGCCAAAAACTGCTCCGCCGCCCCTCCTTTATTTTTGGAGGGATCAAAGGAAGGTGAAAACTGAACTATGCCAATTCTGCTTAAGAAGCGGGATATTATGCTCGAAATGTAGAGCGAAGATTGAAAAGGGAGAGGTAACTCAGCGGGATTTAGAGATCGCACGTTTACTTGTATCTATCGAGGAGGAGTATCCGTTACTTCAAGATGTGTATTTTCACGGGTCGGTTGAAACAGACAATGTTCTCGCAATACTGGTTAGAAGGGGTGACTTAAACAAGATATTGAGTTACGGTGGTAAGATCATTAAATTTTTAGAGAGTAAAACTGGTAAAACTATCCGCGTATTAGAATATAATTCCAGTGAAAGAAAGTTTATTGAGGATCTTTTCGCCCCCTTAACAGTCCTAGCTATAAATAAGATTTGGCTTCCAGACGGCTCAATTGAGACAAGAGTTATCCTTAAGGGGAAAGATAGAAAGAAGAGCTCATTAAATGTTAATGCTATGGGAGAGATCGCGAAGAAGGTTAAGGGGATAACTCTCAGAGTTGAATTTTCAGAGTAGGCGGGTGCAAACCATGAACTATAATGTTTCAGCACACAGCTGGAAGAGAACACATTATACGATGGAGATAACGCCTGACCTCGATGGGAAAGAGGTTACTTTAACCGGATGGATAAAAGAGATTAGAGATTTGGGCGGAATAAAATTTCTGCTGTTGAGAGATAAGGATGGAATAGTGCAGATAACTGTTCCCAGAGATGAAGTTGATAGGCAAATAATTGAGCAGGTAGATAAATTGCAGCGTCAAGATTGCGTAAGCATTAGGGGAACAGTTAGGAGAATGGATAAGGCTCCTAGAGGAGTTGAAGTTACGCCTAAAAGCATAATAATTCTTAATACTGCAAAACAGCCGCTTCCATTGGATATCACGGGTAAAACTCCAGCCGATATAGATGTTAGGCTCGACGCCAGAATCCTAGATCTCATAAGGGATGAGGCTCAGGCAATATTTCGAATACGCCATGTGACTCTGGAAGCCATAAGAGAGTTCTTCTCTAAAAACGGTTTTATAGAGATACATACGCCTAAAATAATTGCAACAGCAACAGAGGGCGGCGCAAACCTCTTTCCAGTAGCATACTTTGAGCGTGAAGCCTTCCTAGCCCAGAGCCCGCAGCTATATAAGGAGCAGCTAGTGATAGATTTCGAAAAGGTTTATGAGATAGGCCCAACATTTAGGGCTGAAAAATCTCATACTAGGCGGCATCTAACAGAGTTCATTTCAGTCGACATCGAGGAGGCTTTTGCAACCGCTGAAGATGTTATGAGCGTGGCTGAGCAACTTCTACAGCACGTATGCAGAACAGTTAATGAGAAATGCCGAAGAGAGCTCGATATACTTAAGTATAGGGTTGAGACCCCCAGCATACCGTTTAAGCGGTTAACATACGATGAAGTCATCAACGAGCTGAGAGAAAACGGAATAAAAATAAGCTGGGGCGAGGATATACCAACGGTCGCTTACAGAACCCTCGGCAAACTGCACCCATACTTCTACTTTATAATTGATTGGCCGACAAGCCTGAAGCCTTTCTATATAAAGCCTAGAGACGGTAAGCCTGAGATAAGCGAGGGCTTCGATTTAATGTGGCATTGGATTGAAATAGCCTCCGGCGGGACACGTGTACACAACAAGGATCTTCTAATTAAGCGGCTAAAGGAACAGAACTTGAATCCGGAGTCTTTTAAGTACCATTTGCAGGTTTTTGATTATGGTATGCCTCCCCACGCTGGCTGGGCGATAGGGCTTGAGCGCCTAGTAATGATGTTAACGGGAATAAGAAACATTAGGGAAGTTGTTCTCTTTCCAAGAGACCGGTTTAGGTTAACCCCGTGAGGCGTTTCCTAAATTATTTTTCAGCTAATGTGGTCTTGAACCCAGCTCTACCTCAAGAGTCATTCTCCTGTTTTCTCTAATTATAGTTATGTTGACCCTTTGTCCGGGCGCCGTGTTCTCTTCTAGGTAAGATGAGAGGTCGTCTATGCCAGTGATCTTCACGCCATTTATCGCAATTATTATGTCTCCGCCGATAATTACCCATTCGCCGGCGATGTAAGCTTCCCTAGTTCCGCCCCTCAAGCCAGCCTTCTCAGCCGGGCTATCCTTCATAACTTGCGTTATCAGCCAACCATAGGTTACGTTAGTCCCCATAGCCTTCGCAATCTCATACGTCATATCTATTCCGGAGACGCCGAGCCACGGATGCCTATTATATGAGCCCTCCTCAATCAGAAACCTTATTTCTCGCAGTATAGTGTTCGACGGTATAGCGAAGCTGACGCCTTGGGAGCCGCTCACTATCGCCGTAGTTATCCCCACTACCTGCCCCTTAATATTTAGCAGTGGTCCGCCTGAATTACCGGGGTTGAGTGGAACAGTTGTCTGGATAACGTTAGCTATCGGATAGCCGCCAGCTATTTCAACATTTATCGTTCTGCCTAAAGCGCTAACTATACCCTGTCTCTTATACACATCTG
>JAOAJJ010000069.1:2678-6120 GCA_026414245.1 Candidatus Bathyarchaeota archaeon | reverse complement strand
CAGCTATAACCCTCCTTTTACCCATTCTTTTGGCTAGAAGAGCCTGCCCAATAGCATTATTTATTTTATGAGCCCCGCCGTGAGCCAGGTCCTCGCGCTTCAAGTAAATTTTTGCTCCGCCCAGCTTCCTTGTGAGGTTCTTAGCGTAGTAGAGTGGTGTTGGTCTTCCAGCAAACTCTGAGAGATAATATTCTAGTTGCTTTTGAAATTTTTCGTCGTTCTTCGCCTTTAAATATGCCTCCTCAAGCTCGATGAGCGCTGACATGAGCGTCTCTGGAACAAATCTGCCTCCAAACCTACCATACTTTCCATCTATCGGGTAGTCGCTTAGTTTAGGCACTCTTCAGCCCTCCTAACCTCCTCAATAAAGGAGACTACTTTATTCTCATCTTTAATTCCGGGTTGAGCTTCAACACCACTTGAAACATCAACCGCGAAGGGCTTAACCATGAGGATTGCGCTCCTCACATTCTCTGGCTTTAATCCTCCGGCGAGAATTAGGGGTTTAGGATATATCATGTCTCGAATTCGTCTGCTTACGCTCCAATCGTGGGCGACCCCGGTGCCACCATACATGCCCGAAACATGCGAGTCGACTAAAACAGCATCAAAAGAATTTATAAGACGTAATATTTCATCAAGAGGCGTATTTTGAGAGATATTTATTGCGCCTATAACTCGTATTCGCTCAAAAATCTCTTGAAACACCTCCGCTGAAGGCGGATTACCATGCAGCTGTATTATATCCGGCTTTAATTCGCTGTGAATCTTGAAGACTTGCTCAGCGTTCTTGAAGACGGTGACCACGGTTCTTGTGACGAATGGCGGTGTCGCTTTTATTAATTGCTTAGCCCTATCGAGAGATATGTTTCTTGGCGATGATGGAACATCGACGATGAAGCCTAATGCATCAGCCCCAGCCCTAACACAGATGTATATATCCTCTAACCTGGTTATTCCACATATTTTAACCCTAACTTTTCTCATAAGCATTCACCAGGTGTGTAAGGAAATCCCTAATATTTTTCGCCGTCATTATGGAGGAGCCGACTAGGAAAGCATCTGCGCCGCATCTCCTTAAGAAGCATACATCTTCCGGAGACTTTATCCCGCTCTCGCTGATAACAGGTCTATCGCCAATATCGCTTTTTCCAAACTTCTCCAGAATGATTCTGGTCGTGTTAATATCAACTTTTAGGGTCTTTAGGTCTCGATTATTTATTCCAATCATGTCTGCCTCGGTCGATAGGGCTAGTTTAAACCCCTCAACGTCATGAACCTCTAATAAAACTTCAAGCCCTACACTATGAGAGTAATCTATCATCTCATGAATGCTCATGTCACAGTATTCACGCTTAAATAAATCCGCTATCAGGAGTATAGCGTCGGCACCAAGCCTATAAGCGGCGTTAATCTGACATCCACTCAAAATAATATCCTTCATTAATAATGGAGCATTAACTGAGAGGCGGGCTCGAAGCAGATTCTCTAGGGAGCCGGAGAAATATTTGGGCTCTGTTAAGATGGATAATCCGACAGCGCCAGCCTCAATCATATCGTTTGCGATGGTTTCCACATCTCTATCAACCCTTAAGACGCCAGACGACGGTGAGGCAAACTTGACTTCAGATATGATGGCAGCCTTCCTACACCCTAGTATGGAATCTCTTAGACTCCTCTTCCCACCAGAATGGATACGCTCCCCAATAGCACTATAGCGCCGATAATAATTCTCCTCTATATTCTTTCTCGCCGCGGCAACCAGCAAGTCTAGAAAGTCACCCATATTTCTCCTCAAGCTCCTCAAGTTTCGATAGGTCTCCACCATAAGTCTTAACCAGCTCCCTAAGTTTTCTGTAGGCGGAGCCGCTTTCAATAGACTCTGACGCGAGCTCAACACCATACTTGAAATCATCAGCTTTACCTCCCACAATAAGCGCCGCCGAGGAGTTCATGAGAACCATATTAAGCCTCGGATCACCGCTTTCCAGATCGCAATACAGTATTCTAAAAGACAACTCAACATAATCCTCAGGGCTCTGCACAATTAAATCCGATAATTTAGCAGTCCTCATGTCGAAGTCGCTGGGGGTTAACTCGAAGAATCTGACTTCGTTGTCTTTTAGCCAGGCTACTGATGTCCTTCCAATAATTGAGATTTCATCAAGACCATCAAGACCATACACCACCATAGCTTCCTCACAACCAAGTCTCTTGAGAACAAGCGCCATGGGCTCAAGCCAAGCTTCATCGAAAACCCCGAGAAGCTGAGCTTTAACGCCGGCTGGATTAGTTAACGGGCCAAGAAGATTAAAGACTGTTCTTATGGCGATTTCTCTACGCGGTCCAATAGCGTGTCTCATTGCCGGGTGGAACTTGGGCGCAAATATGAAGCCTAACCCCACTTTCTCAATTGCTTCTCTAACAACCTCCGGCTCCACATCAAGATTTAAACCAAACTTCTCGAGAAGGTCTGCGCTTCCCATCTTACTGGTTACTGAGCGGTTTCCATGCTTAGCGACCGGGACACCTGCACCAGCGACGACGAAAGCTGTTAATGTGCTGACATTAAATGTTTTTATTCTGTCCCCTCCAGTTCCACAAGTATCTATTATTCTTCCCGTAATATTCGGTTGGATCGCTCTACAGAATTCTCTCATAACCGTTGCGAATGCGGATATCTCCTCAACTGTTTCGCCCTTCATTCTTAGGGCAGTTAAGAATGCAGCTATCTGTGCTGGAGTCGCCACACCGCTCATTATTTCCCTCATGACTTCATATGATTCTCGATAAGTCAGATCTTGCCCCTCAACAACCTTCCTTATACACTCAACTATCATTCTGAACACCCCAATCAAGAAAATTCTTAATTATTTTCTTGCCCTCGTAGGTTAGAATCGATTCGGGGTGAAACTGCACACCTTCTATGGGATAAAATCTATGTCGAACACCCATGATTTCGCCATCATCTAGGGATTTAGCCGTGACTTTAAGGCATGATGGTAATGAGTGCCTATCGCCGACGAGTGAATGGTATCTTGTGGCTCTAAAGGGGTTTTTAACGCCTCTAAAAATTCCCTCACCATCATGTAAAATTAGGCTGGTCTTTCCATGCATAATCCTTTTAGCCCGAATTATCCTACCGCTAAAAACATGTATTATCCCTTGATGCCCCAAGCAGACTCCTAGAGTCGGCACCCTCACGCTCAGAGTTAAAAGTATCTCGGAGCATACGCCAAAATATTTCCTATCAGCCGGGTTTCCAGGGCCGGGTGAAATAATTATTCTTTCGGGGTTAATCTCCGCAGCTCTTCCCAAAGTTATTTCATCATTTCTGTAGACGATTGGTTCGCCGCCCAGTTCACCAACATATTGAACAAGATTATACACGAATGAGTCATAATTGTCTATGATGAGAACCTTCATCTCAAACCACCCGCCT
>JAOAJJ010000069.1:0-2668 GCA_026414245.1 Candidatus Bathyarchaeota archaeon | reverse complement strand
CCCGCCTCATCTAGACTCCTCTAGGGCCTTCAGCAGAGCCCTAGCCTTAAACTCGGTCTCAAGCCACTCATTCTCCGGTGTAGAATCAGCAACTATTCCGCTGCCAACCTGTATGTGAAATTTGCCATCTTTAGCGAAGAGTGTCCTAATCGTTATCGCAAAGTCCATGCTGCCATTATAGGAGAAATAGCCCACAGCGCCAGCGTAAGGTCCTCTACGAACACCTTCAAGCTCCTCAATAATCTCCATAGCCCTAACCTTAGGCGCACCTGAGACTGTGCCAGCTGGGAATACAGCCTTTAAGACATCAAAGCAATCATGGTCTCCCCTAAGCTTACCAGTAACCTTCGAAACTATATGCTGAACATGACTATACCTATAAACCCTCATAAACTCAGCAACCCTCACACTGTTAAACTCCGAAACCCTGCCAAGATCGTTTCTAGCCAAGTCAAGAAGCATTATATGCTCAGCCACCTCTTTAGGATCGCTAAGCATCTCGTTCTCTAGCGCTTTATCCTTCTCCCGATCGCCCGTCACAGGTCTTGTTCCAGCTATGGGATAAGTCTCAACCAATCCATTCTCAACCCTCACAAGGGTCTCCGGACTTGAGCCGATTATGAAGCGATCATGCATCTTGAGGAAATACATGTATGGCGATGGATTAATTCTTCTCAGATTCATGTAGAACTTTTGGAATCCTCCTTTAAAACTCGCGCTATACCTCTTAGATAAGACAACTTGGAAGATATCTCCTGAGAAAATATGCTCTTTTGCACTACAAATAATTTCGTCGTAGCGGTCTCTCTTAATATTCACTCTCGGAGTCGAGAATGATAGGGTGGGTATACTGGGTTCCTCACTAATCTTCTTTACAACTTCATTGTATCGGTCGATACCTCTATGAAAATAGAATACTTCATTGCTCGAATGGTCAAATATTATCCCATCATCATATATGCCCATTTCAATATCCGGAAACCCTAAATCATCTATTGAGGTGTCTGGCAGTTTTTCCCAGTATCTTATGGAATCATATGATATGTATCCAACAGCCCCGCCGATATACCTATAGCCCCCATCGTAACGCTGGGGACTGCTTATGAAAGCCCTGAGAATGTCGATAGGGTCTTCGACTTTTATTCTCTCCCCAGAAACATAGGTAAGCCCATCTTTAACAGTTATAGTTATCTTAGGCTCAAAACCTATGAAGGAGAATCTGGCTCTATCATCATTACCCATAGACTCAAATAGAAAAGCATACTCGTAGTCGTCACAAAGCCTTAAGAAGATGTTGAGGGGCTGTTTTCTCGGAAGACTCTTAAAACTTACAGGCTTAGAGGATTCGCACCTAAATTCCTGCAATACGCCAAACTAAGTCACCCATATCCGCCACCGTGCATAACATCCAAATTATACATAAATGTATTATTTAAATCTTTCCTGAATAAAAATGTGCATAATATCAAACACCCCCTCCAGAGGCTCAGGTGCCTTAGAATACTTCTCCAAATTCGATGAGAGCCATGTTCTATCTTCATGAATAGATGGGGCATTCGAGCCTATAGAATTGCTCTAAAAATAACGCTTGGGCATCCTGAACCCCAAGAAAACTCAAAACAGCATCTAAGACATTAGTCTTCCCTTGAGCCTCCTCCAGAACAGTCTTCCATATTATTGTGAGATAGCTTGGAGAATTCGGAGGCGCTGAAGACCGCTAGAGGGGAAAGGGTATACCGCCTTACACAGCATCTTTAATTAAAGTTTGATAATTATGGGCATCTAAGTTTGCTTCCAACCCTCAACCCACATGGAATCTAAACTCCATTCCATACTTGCGGATACTTTCAAGAGAATATTATCCTATGCTTAATGCTTAGCTTTAACGGCACCCGTTTAAGTGCCCCAAAGATTAGGATGATGCCCCAGTAATGGAGGGGCTATACTAGTAAGGGCGTCTACACAGCGTTTAAAGTGTTTCTATCCAAGGCTTCTTCTGATCTTAGCTGCCTCTAAAAGGGAGGATGATGCGCTGGCAGCGTCACCCTCAATATAAGATATGAGGAAATTATTTACGAAGTTTTCATGTTTTCTCTGTAATGGGGTTTTAGATCCAAGATTTATTCCAAAAACACCTTCTATTGTTTTAAGGTCTTCCACAATCTTTTTGAGAGCGTTTTCTAGGCTTTCCTTTCCCATATTCGCTTTCTTCGATATTAATTCACAGTTATCCCTAATTATATCTATGTTTCGCCATGAAAGATATCCTCCAGCCACCCTTAAATCATGCTCCAAATTAATATAATGTCTCTCAACGAGGTCCCATTCATCATCTTTCAAACACGCATAAATTCTACCTCCTAAGAGCTCAGGTGGTATGCCTAGAGAGTAGAGAGATGCTGCGAAGGGTATTGCTCTTGGGAGAGATATTCCCCCAACTCTCCGGCTATAGCCGAACAATCCCACATGGAGCTTTCTAGCTCTTCTGGGTGGAACATATGAGGACACGCTATTAATGAGAGGAGCCAGCTCCTCAACGGTCTCCTCGTAAATCCTCCTGCTTCTGATGAGCACGCTAATCATTTCCTCCTCCTCTGAAGCATCCATAATATGCGGCTCACCATTCGGAAGCCTCCCGTTTAAGATATGTACCTGTCTCTTATACACA
>JAOAJJ010000068.1 GCA_026414245.1 Candidatus Bathyarchaeota archaeon | reverse complement strand
AGATGTGTCTAACAGCCAGACTGTACTCTGATCGGGGGATCAAAATCCCCTCAAAAACATCGTCTCCCTTAATTATGCGTATTAAGTCTCCGATCTCAGCTTCTGCTTCAAGCAGAATCTTTAGAGCTAACCCCTTATATCCAGCGAGCCCTCCGCTCATTATCCTTACCTCAGATAAGCATATCGTTGCATAATCAAGACAAAGTTAATTGATAAATAGAAGGAGTTCACTCAACCTGTAGACTTCATAGGAATATAATAATATTTTAAAGTATTTTGTAGACTTTGTCGCCTTCCCTAACTCTCTGGTTAACTTTTAGTCCTACGCTCTGCCCTCTATACGCCACATTCACATTTTTATGCTCTATCTGCATTGATTCGACAGATTGCTCAAAATTTGTTGTCATACCCTTTATTAGAATTCTATCGCCAACCGAGAGCGTGTCAGTTAAACTGATCACAGCAACACCTATCTTAGTAAAGTAATGAGTTACTTTACCAACCTCTTTCAATTCCAGCTCGGACATGGATTCCACCCGCTGATAAATAAGTAAAGTTATTATTCCTTAAATGATTTACGATACAACAATCCCTCATTCACCAGTATCTTACGTATTTATTGTGTTTATGAACAGAAGTTAAGGATTTCAAGAGAAGAATCTTCTGCGATAGCTATGAATTTTACTCAAGATCCTTTAGGCTTAATCCAAGGCTTTCCGCCCTCTTAATAAGCTCCTCTAGCTCCGCCTTTAACCTCCTTTTCTCCTCCTCTTTTGACGTGAATATTGTAAGAGTTTCTAGAGGTTTTATCTCCATAATTTCTATCGTTGCTGAGAGCGGTTTAAATTCCTTAAGTGGACTGGTCTCATAATTTATTGTAAGCCTCGCTGGTTTCTCTGTAGCGTTCCGCTTATTTATCTCTTCAACTATCTTAGCGGCTAGATTAACCCAAACCTTCCTATTCTCCTCCCTCACTTCGGCTGGAACCCCTGTGTAAAATGTGGAGTAAAACCATCTTTTAGCCCTAAACAATGCGCTTTTACATGTGGGAGATATCCTAAACCTTTGAACAGGCATTTATGTCCCCCAATTGATAATGATATGCTATGGACATATAAATATATCGAGCATAACAGATTTAGCAGCAGCATCGACATATCATCCACATAAATGCTCCGATAATGCATAATTTAAAATACTCGAACTCTATAAGAAGCAATCAGCTTAAAGGAGCATTGGCAAAACACCGCTAAAAAATAAAGAATATTACGGAGGACGATACTTGGGTCAGAAACTTAAAATGATGTTTGCGATAATAATGATCGGGTTTATAGGGTTCATTTTAGGAGCCGTAGCCAACTTTTTATATGTTCAAGTCTTTCCAGCAATCACGGAAATCTTCCCACAGATTTTTGCGTCAGAATGGATTATCTGGGGCTTTACTGGAGCCTTTTTAGCGGTTGCATGCTGCCTCATCTACGCTTTACTCCCGTAAAAGAGCCTTGGAGATCTAACGGTGCATTAAATTGGAGGAACCTTTACCACGATATAAATCTTCTAGGTGGATTGACTCCTCCGGAGAACCAGTCTCACGCTGCCTCGTCTACGATAAAGTATTTGGAGAGGTTGTTGTTGAGAACCCCTTAAGAATGAGGTCAGCGATAGGTTTAATTAAGGTGGCGATATTTAAAAGCAGCAGATTCCTTCCCGACATCAGCGTAAAGCAGTCTAAGCATATTGTGACTCTACCCCCTCTCTCAGACGAGAAGATACTTATACCCTTTAAACCACCCTATGAGTCCGAATACTATTATAAGGTCTACATAGAGGATAGAGAAGTATATGCGCAGCCTAAAGATTCTCCCCCTAGACTATATGTCTCCAGGAGGGAAAGTAAACTAATAGTCGATAAGATAACGGAGATTTCGCGAAACCCGGGCTTCACCGTAACCGGCAAGCTTATTGATGCCGCCACAAATGAAGGTATAGGAAAGGCTCAAATCAAAATATACGATGCCAGAACCCTCAGAAACGATGAAATTATTGCTTGCTGTGTGACGAAAGAGGACGGCTCTTTCGTTGCAAATGGATTAAAACCTTTTAAGATTGGGCGTCAAATCAGATTCTACGTAAAATTTGAAGGCGATGACATTTATAAGCCGGTGATCAGCAGCCACTTTACAGTCGACTTAACTTAACATTTATTTCCCAGTCACACCGCATAGACTTTAATTAGTCTATATCAGAAAAGACGCTCTCCTTGCAACAGCCATTAAACGTACCAGCGTTTTCAAGCAATTTATGGCAGCCCTATTCCTTATCCCTTCCAGCGCTCTTCTGCCTCAGGTTTTCGTAGTCTTTTGCTACAGTAATATCTTTTAGATTTAAACTCTTTATACTGGCGGATACATTGAGCCCCTCCACCGTTTGAATTGGGAAAGGCCGCTTCATAGAATATACAAATGGTATAGCTATATCCACTTTATCGCTTTCTTGTATAGCCTTAATTATTTTCTTCGTTAGCTCATACATTATTCGCGGTCTCTCCGTCGCATGAGTCATGAATCTAAGTCTCATAAATACGCCGTACCAATCAGAGACGTCTGCGCGGATATATGGCTCTTGCCCGGTTGCTTTTATAATGTCTGCAGTGACCTCTCTGGCTGCATCTAGCAGAATTCTCTCAGCCTCATCCCAGTCAGAGTCAAATGTGATTCTTAGAACGAACTCATCAAGTATGTAGGCTGGTCCAGATTCAGCCTCACCCTTACTAAATCTCTTTCGAAATGTTTCGATAAGCTTTTCCTGCTCTTTAGGTGTATAGTTGATGATTAATGTTCCGAAGAGCATAGCGTTCGGTATTAGAATTGTTCTGTTTACTGGCTCCTCGCTTCCAACAGAGCCTCCCACCTGATTCAATACGGTGTATAGTGGGGTGACGGCGACAACATCGCCGACTAAGCCGTAAGATGGCAGCTGAACCCTATCGCCGACGCTGAAGGGTCTAATAATCGATATTAGCAGCCAACCAGCTACCCCAGTTATAGGTGCCTGCAGAGACCATCCTAGAAACATTCCTCCGAAGGCTGCGAAGACTGAGCCGAGCGCTCCGAGTGAAAACCAGTCGCTTAAAACAGATATTATTCCAGCCAAGATCAGGCACGCCTTAATAACATTATTAATCATTATTATTTCGCCTTCTTTAGCGCCAACCCTCAGCATTGTTGACTTTATTATCAGCGAAGTGAGAATGTAGCCTATTGTAAGTCCAGCGAATAAGATGAGAGCTGATATAAATCTTTCAGCATAATGCTCACTTATAAGTGGGGCGAGAACTCGTGAGCCGCCGAAGGGATAGTACCACAAGGCAACAACCAGAGCTAAAACAACAATTGCTAATGTGATCTTTCTTTGCATCATACTCACTACCCCACTATACCCATATTCTTGACCATAAATATAAAGGATCTATTTTTACCTTTTCCTTCTAATCTTAGGGAGAGCGCTGGAAAAACGATATCGGGTTTACAGAGAACACGTTTCACCACTTTGAAGAACTTATTTTTGGTGTTTCCCCTCGAATAGTTTAATAAATATCTCCATGCCATTTTTTACAGGCGTCCCGAAGATAGAAGGCGTATTAAGCGTTTTCGAGACATTTATACGCAGGGTGTCTGCAAGAAGAACTTAGAAGATTTGTTTAGAATAATGGGGTGAGAGGAAACGGCAAAGCCTAATGGAAGGAGCTATCGCTTAAAAATTGAAGGTAGCCCTGAATTTAGAGGGTTGGTGCGGCAAGCTCTTAATCTCGTCAAGACAGCTGGCTACTATGACTTTTTAAAAACGTATATTCGCTGTATAAAAGAGATCGATGGTTTAACACAGCTAAGGGTCTCCGAGGCAACAATCTGGGCAAATAAGTATGCTGTTGAAAACCCAGTTGATGCTGCTAGCAGATTTATTCAAGAAGCCTGCTATATGCAGATTGGAGGAACGCTTGCGGAACCTTATCATGAGGGGCTGCTGGAACTTAAG
Organism: Candidatus Bathyarchaeota archaeon; assembly: GCA_026414245.1. Taxonomy (GTDB): domain Archaea; phylum Thermoproteota; class Bathyarchaeia; order Bathyarchaeales; family DTEX01; genus DTEX01. Next base: position 2,155 of record JAOAJJ010000068.1, on the reverse strand, counting down.
TCATTTGAGAAGCGCATAGAGTTTCTGAAAAAATTAAGGGAGAAAAGTCGAAAATCGGAGGTTAAATTCGCTTGCGACGAATTGTTAAGGATGTGGAATGAGAGCCTGCTAATATATTAGATTTTTCCGAGGCATAGTCGGCTTACTCTGCGGGAATCAATACCCTTTTTCGCATCATGGACTAAATAAAAATCCATAATTCTAAAAACACATTTTAAGGAGGGATCAAGCCGTTTTTGCGCGGGAGTCGACTAGCATAGGGTAGACGCACCGTTCAATTTATGCAGATGGACATTCTTCATATCCAAAAATTGCCCGCCCGATCGAAGAGAACTCGGTTTGCACTTCGCTCATGGATGGAAAAAATATCTATCTGGAACACTATCTAATAATCTTAACCGACTTAATTAGGCGAGTAAATGAATATTCCCTATATTCACTTTCCTAAGATACTTTTTCGCCACATTATAGCATTCGTAAGCTTGCTTTCTACTAGTGGTCGGCAAATCATTCATAATATATTGCGGATAGAAGGCAAGCAGGGTATAAGGAATATCTGGATCTATACTTGCAATAAACTTAGCTATTTCCTCAACCTCCGAGGAATCTACATATCCTGGAACTAAAAGAGTGCTCGCTGTTAAAACCGGGACTTCCCGCCTCTCTCTAAAGTACATCTCACCAGTAATTCTGAAGTTTTCTAGTGAAGCCCTGTTTGAGGCCCCGCATAAAGCTCCATAAATGTTCTCGTCCCATGCTTTCAAATCATACTTCACAATGCCGCCGCTCTTAAAAGATAGCTCGGCTGCTTTAACAGCGAGACTTCTACTCATATTTCCATTTGTCTCCCAACATATCCTCAGTATCCGTTTTTCATCTTCAGCTTTTTTCAGCGATATCTCACTGGTTTTCAGCGCGTGGGGCATCTGAACCGAGGGGTCTCCACCAAAGAAGCATATGCACGAGACCTTACGGTTAGCTTTGTCAGCCAACTCTTCACAACTCAAACAGGGACTTAGCTTCTGCGAGAGACTCCTATAATGCCAATTTTGGCAGAAGAGACAGTCGAGGCTGCATGCGCCATAAAAGACGGCAAGATTCATATAGCCAGTTTCAGCCGTCGGCTTATAAGCGTACCTAGGGTAGCCAGCGCCTGTGCAGCCTGGACAGAACCACCATGCAACACAGTTCGTTGGCAATGGATCATAATACCATTCTAGAATACCCTTCTCCGGAGTCCCGCCCAAACGTGAAAGGACGCCATCAGCATTGTATGAGAGACCACAGAACCCCTTTTCTCCAGAGGGAATAACGCATTCATTTCCACATAACCCGCACTTAACGCCCTCCGGGCTCTTCGGCACATTCGGTGGTAAATTAAATGATCTACGTGAGAACTCGCGTACTTTACCAACAATCCTAAGAGCTTCTTCCGGTCTCCCCTTTATACACTTTGAACATACGCCTAAATTACTGGAAATCAAGGGCGAGGCAACACCGCATATCGAACACTTTCCCAACGTTTTCACCAATAATTAAAATGTTTAAGGCTGCCTATATCCTAATCCTTTAGCATTGTTGAAAACAATGATTATTCTGATCTTCTTAACATTATCTTTGAAAAAGAAAAAGAAGGGTCTATGATATTGAAAGCTTTTCATTTATCTCCTTCTGATACTCTTCAACGTGCAAATCTTCAACATCTTTAACTCTGACAGGCTTATTCAGCTTAGCTGACTCATAGAAGCTTAAAGGTATTGCCATGTCCTTATATGCTTCAACACCATCAACTTCAGGTCTCCTTCTATTAATCACCGAGTCGTAGAAATCATATAATTCTATGGCGAACGTGTCGGTTATCCCCCTCGGAAAGAATTTCTCCAGAATTTCTTTTGGAAGATTTCTCCGCATTTCCTCTATAAGCGTATCTACGGATCTAGTTTCAATCTTTCCGTATTCTGTTTCTAAATGGATGCCGTCGTCTGAGAGGACCCCCCTTGAACCGCACAGCGTATGCATGTAGGCTCTTTTAGCCGGCGTTGCCCGAGTCCAGATCCACTGGGAAAAAACATTTCCCTCATACTTTATTATCGCCAAGGTCATATCATCAACTGTAACCTTCACGCCCTCCTTAATTGGGTCGAAAGTATGGCAC
>JAOAJJ010000067.1 GCA_026414245.1 Candidatus Bathyarchaeota archaeon | reverse complement strand
TTCCAGAGGAGGTAAGCTATCGCGCCCCTCCTAGACGTGCGATAGAAAAGTTGCCTATAATTGATCCTGCGCCCATTGATGATCCGATCTTAAAGGCGTGGAGCCAGATAATCACATTACTAAGATATTATGAGACAATGTATGACGTGCCGTTCTACATAGTTATCGAAAAAGTGCCTCTGGAAAAACTTGTTCCAACCCAGCCGCAGGTTAGCGGCAGGCAAGTGAGGGCGATAGAGAGGCTTCTCGTCCCGATAGTGTGTGTCAAATATGAGGAGAAATATTATATTCTCGATGGCCATGCGAGAGCCTTAAGAGCTAAGGAGCTAGGCTTAAAAACTATTAGAGCTATTCTTCTAACTCCTAAAAAAGAAGTGGAGTATGGGATTGTTAAAACGGTTAATAGGCTGGGTCTTAAAAAGATCGATGACATAAAAATATGTGAGGAGGAATATGTAAAATCATGCGTGTGAAATATCTCATATTGGTTCTTTTCCTTGCAGCAATACTCTCATACTCTTTAACTCCACCATATATTGTTCACTGCATCTCTTATCAACCCATAGAGGCGAAGATCTCGCCTTCAATAAACATAAAGGCTATTGACGCTATCACGGGTAATGCTGTGCGGAATGTGACGATAATACTATGGGATATAGCTAACTGGGTTACACATAGATATTTCACTGATGAGAATGGGGAATGTATAATTTCTGGAGATCATATTAGGCTTAGAGGCACATATTGGCTGTATGCCTTTAAAGGCGATTTTAATGCAAAGCTCATCGATTATGTTCCTGTAAAAGCGATAATAAACTTCGAGAGGATAGAGGTTAAAAACATAACTTTAACGCTGCTTCCAGGGGCATTAATTGAGATTGAGGGCATTCCCTATATCGCTCAGACGCCAAGCATGGAAAGGCGCCGCATGAGCATAAGAGTTGTGGTGGAGACTAAACCTTTCAACTACTCGTTTATTAATGAGTATGTATCCTCTTTAGACGTTCACTTCTTAGGTCTGCCAGATAATATTGTGATTGCCCCAGCAAACTTTCCATTCTTCCTCGAAGTAGAAGTATCTTATATACGAAGAGAGTTCTCACGTATATCGTTTGAGAAGGAAAAATTCCGCATATATAATGGATCTTTACCTTTCAGGGCGCCCCATAAGGGGGTTCTACCACCTATCAAGATTTCAGCCTATAGTCTTAGGAGTGGTGTAGAGTATACTAAGATGCTCTTCACGGATATTTCCCGCATGATCGATAGAGTGCAAGCCATAGGCTTCACGGTTTTCGACGAGAGAAAAATGTTAAGTCATGTAAGCAAAAATATGGTGGAGGCTGAGATACTTTTACAAAACGCCCAAAAAGACGAGGATTTCAGAGAAGTTTGGCTAACTTTAAGGAAAGCCATCGATGAAACGGATAACATTCACAGGCTACTTAGAGATAAATTGTTTTTCGCCGAGAGCCAAGCTGTTTATCTTCCAGCCGTTATTTCAGTCTTCAGCATAGCGGTATCCTTCTTCTTCTTTGAGGATGAAAGGAAGAAAATAGTGTCAAACATCATCTTTTACATTCTATTTTTAGCGGTGCTTTACTATACTCACCCAGGCACACATATAATAATCATCAGGAACGCTGTGCTTTTTATATGCGCCGCAATCGTCTCGTTCACAGCTTTCTCATTTCTAGTCTTTATATTGCCGCGTGTCTGGAAGGAGCGATCTGTTGAAGGAGAGGTTACGTGGAGAAGCGCAATCGTGCTACTCTTCTCTATGGGTAAACGCCAGATAAAACGCAAAAAGATTCGCGGTTTCTTCACAATTTTTTCGGTGGGGATTCTTATTTTAGCGTTTGTGTCGCTTACATCTTTTGGAACAGTTTTTGGCGTGATTTCCGAGAGGGTTGGCTTCACCTCTCTATCAGAAGGTATTTTAGTGAGGAGGATGGTTAATGGCTCTTCAGCCTTCTTTTCACCACTGGGCTACAGCGACATAATCACTATTTCGGAGATAATCCCCATGGTTAATGTTGCGCAGAGATGGAGGAATCTTCCTCGAGCTGACCCTATAGCCTTACTCATAAATCCAAAAACTAATGAGAATCAGCCCATTTATGGCGTAATTGCCATATCCCCCAGTATTGAGGCGAATTATACTGGAATAGAGGAAATAATCGATGGGGGAGAATATTTAAGCGACGACGCTTACGGCGAGATCCTTATAAGTTCAAGTTTAGCTAATAAGCTGAATATTAAAGAAAAAAGTAATGTGACTCTTAGAATAACCGACCGTCTTACAGAGAATCTCTCTGTAAAGGGGCTTATTAACGATGAGAAATACGATGTTTTAAAAGATGTTGACGGATCACTTTTCGGCCCATACCGGCTCCTTGAAGACGGCTCGACAAGAAGATGTAATTCCACAGAAGTTATATTGATTAATCTGAAAACCTTAGAGAAAATTCTCGATAAAGCTCCAAACCTCATCCTACTCTCAGAGATAGTTTTTCAACCAGCCTCCATCACTAATATAGAGGCGAATATTAAAAACGTTGTTCTCATATATGGACACGACGTCTTTGTCTCATTAAATGGTGTAGTCACATATTATCATATCGGCTCCTACATTGAGCTTAAAGGGGTTTTAGAGCTCTTAATCCCGATAATTATGGTGGTCCTTAACGTCAGCATGGTGATGATTAACAGCGCCTACGAGAGAGAAAAGGAGATTAGAGTTTTATCAGCCATTGGATTAAACCCAACTCATATAGGGCTAACATTTGTAGCCGAAGCCGCTGTCATAGGCATGGTTGGCGGCAGCCTAGGATACTTAGCTGGACTAAGCTTCTACAGAATCATGATGTTCTTCGGACATGATCTAATGGTTAGAGAGAAGCTTGAATGGTGGTGGAGCGCCCTAGGCTTCGCCTTAGCTATTCTAATCTCAGTATTATCCGCCATGAGACCAGCGGCCATGGCTGTCAGCGCGTATACGCCATCAAAAATAAAGAGGGTTAAAAGGCCTGAGGAAGAGGAGAAAAAGCGTAGAGAGGAGATATTTAGAGTATATCAGACTAGGGAATTAAGCATGCCGATAAAAGTATTGATTAATGAGAAGGAATTCTTCATAGGCTACTTTTTAAGCTGCCTAGGCGATTTAAGATATGGATATGTGGAAAAAGTTGAAAATATTGAGGATCTCCCGGAAATCGAGAGCACTAAGGGAGAAATAACAAAGACCATTAAATTCACATATTTATTCGGTCCCCCAGAGAATAAGCGTGGAACAAACAACGCTTTAACTCTGGTAAAGAGGGCTGATGAAGAGTATTACCGTGTTAAATTAATTTCGGAGCCAATTTCGCCCGGCATGCCGGAGAGCGCTTTAGAGAGAACCGTAGACTTTGTCCATGAAATATTGATGAGGTGGATTAAAGATAAAAGAAGAATCATGGGGTTGGTTTAACAAGGACTGACGTTTTGCGAAATATATGTATTTTTGATTAAATTTAAATAAAGAATAATAGGGGGAATGTTAAAATTACATTTCGTTAAAGAGAGTTGGATTTATGGGCGTTGATTTAGGCGATTTAGTTCCAAGGACACCGACGAATTTAAGCAACCTCAGCGGTAAGGTTGTGGCGATAGATGCATACAATGCGCTATATCAATTTCTCGCGATAATTAGGCAACCCGATGGAACACCGCTTACAGATAATGCGGGAAGAATTACAAGCCACTTAAGCGGCCTGTTTTATAGAACATGCAATTTGCTTGAGTTGGGAATAAAGCCTGTTTATGTTTTTGATGGTAAGCCGCCAGCTCTTAAAGAGGCTGAAATTAAGAGTAGGATGAAAGTGAAGGAAGAGGCGATAAAAAAGTATGAGGCTGCGTTAAGGGAAGGTAATATTGAGGAAGCCCGCAAATATGCGCAGATGACTTCCCATTTAAAGGACTATATGGCTGAAGACGCTAAGCGCCTGCTGACTTTTATGGGTGTGCCTTGGGTTCAGGCTCCATCAGAGGGGGAAGCCCAGGCGGCGCACATGGCTATAAGGGGGGACGCTAACTTCTGTGCAAGCCAAGATTATGACAGCTTGCTTTTCGGCGCCCCACAACTCCTGAGGAACTTGACTATTTCTGGAAAGAGAAAGCTTCCTGGAAAGAATGTTTATGTTGAGGTTAAACCCGAAGTGCTTGAATTAGCTCGTATTCTTAGGGAGCTAGGCATTACTCGTGAACAATTGGTTGACGTGGGGATACTCGTTGGAACAGATTATAATCCCGAGGGCGTGAAGGGCATAGGGCCCAAAACAGCGCTTAAACTCATAAAGACTTACGGAAGCTTGGAGAGAGCTCTGCCAGCGATAAAGGGCGCTGAATTCCCGGTTGAACCGGCGAAAATAAGGGAAATCTTCCTTCATCCAGATGTTACGGACAATTATGAACTTAAATGGAGTGAGCCGGATGTTGGGGGCGTGGTGGGTTTCCTCTGTGGCGAAAAAGATTTTTCGGAAGATCGGGTGCGAAAGGCTTTGGAAGAAGCTATCAAGGGGATGAAAAAAGCTAGGGCGAAAAGAACATTAGAATCATGGTTTTAACGGGGATATTTAAATGAAAGAGATTAAATAGCCTAGTTTAAAACATAAATTGTTTACTAAGTTCCCCGGCGAAAGATATGTGAGTTAATGGCTTTAAGAAGCAGAGGGAAAAAGATGAGCTCCATAGATCTGCGTGAAAATGAGAGGAGAATTCTCGTGGCATTAAAAGAGCTCGGCGGAAAAACCACTATAGAGAGGATAGTTGAAGCAACTGGGCTTGCATATGCTGCTGTTATGCGAGCTGCCCTCTCACTCGAGGACAAAAAACTTGTGAGGATCAATGAGAAAAAGCTGACGCGTTTTTCGCTTAATGATGAGGGGGAAAAATACGCTGAAAAGGGTTTGCCGGAGAGGCGGTTGGCTGAAATACTAATGAGTATGGGCGGTGAAGCGTCGATAAGTGATGTTTTTAAGGCTGCTTCAATAGATAATGAGACGGCTACCATAGCGTTAGGCTGGCTTATCCGTAAAGGCTGGGCGGAGATGAAGACTGGAGAACGGAAGCTTAAGATTCTGAGAGAGCCGGAGATAGGGTCTGACGAGAAGCTTTTAGCGATGCTTAAAGTGGCGGGAACGTTAATCCTTGAAGATCTAGACAATGATTTGAAGGAAGCCTTTAAAATCCTTAAGAGTAGAAAGATACTCATTGTTGGCGAGGGGTCTGTTAGAGAGGTTGAGTTAACTGATGATGGCTTGAAACTGCTTAGGAAGAGTATCGAAGTGGTTGAGGAAGTAACACAATTAACTCCGGAGCTCATAGTGACCGGTAAGTGGCGTGAAAAAAGAATCTTAAAATATAATATTAAGGCTCCGGCGCCCAGAGTTTGGCCTGGAAAAAAGCATCCATATCTACGTTTCCTAGATGAAGTTCGAGAAAAGCTTGTTGCCCTAGGCTTCAAGGAGATGAATGGGCCTATTGTCGAAGTGAGCTTCTTTAATTGTGATGGGCTTTACATGCCTCAAGATCATCCGGCTAGAGAGATCCATGACATGTATCTTATTAAGGATCCAGAGTATGGAGACTTAAGCCCCTACATGAAGTTCCTTGAGCAGGTTAAAGAGACTCATGAGAATGGATGGAAAACCGGTTCAAGGGGTTGGGGATACAAGTTTTCGCTTCTCATGGCTGCAAGGCTGATTCTACGCAGCCACACAACAGCCGTAAGCGTAAGAACACTTATAAGCGATGACCTTGAGATACCTGGAAAATATTTCGCCATAGCCCGCTGTTATAGGCCTGAGCTCATGGATAAAACTCATTTAAGCGAATTTAATCAGGTTGAAGGCATAGTTGTGGGTGAAGATTTAACTTTACGCGATTTGCTTGGGATACTTGAGCGCTTTGCGATAGATATAGCGGGAGCGGACAAGGTTAGATTCAGGCCAGATTATTTCCCGTTCACTGAGCCGAGTGTTGAGCTGTCAGCTTATAAGGAGGGTTATGGCTGGATGGAGTTCGGAGGCTCAGGAATATTCCGACCAGAAGTGACGCTGCCTCTCGGCATAGATGTCCCAGTTTTAGCTTGGGGTTTAGGCGTAGACAGGCTCTTTATGATGAGGGCTGGAATAAACGATATACGCTATTTATTCACCCATAACCTTGATTGGCTTAGGAGAAGGGAGATGATATAAGTATGCCGACGATCGAGGTTGAACGTGAAGACTTAGAGTCGCTTCTAGGAATAAAACTGCCGCAAACCCCTGAGGAACTGGATGAGATACTATTGTTCAT
>JAOAJJ010000066.1 GCA_026414245.1 Candidatus Bathyarchaeota archaeon | reverse complement strand
CCTTTAGGCGCCTCGACGCCTAACCTCTCGAATAGCTCCGGATACTTTAGTGGGAGCTCAACCATCTCCCTAATCTTTCTGATCTCCTCTTTTAAGCCGCCTATATCCTCATAGGTGACTCTTGGAACCTCCCTAACCATCGCCGCCGGCTTCTCGCCCATCGTTATCTCGGTATCCCGGGTTATCATTACGGCTGGGGCTGGCGGCTGAACATTAACTATCACGAGGTCGATCGTCCTACCCATTATTCCAAGCGGAACATAGTCACCTCTTGTAACGACTTTTCCCTCAAGGAGCTGGGCTAAATACTCTTCAGCGCCCTCAATGCGCAGGGGCTCCGTCGGCGCGAGAACTATCTTCTCAGCGTTTCTAGCCTCAATCTTTCTAACAGTAACCTTCTCATCTATGCTGACGCCGGCATTCCTCCTTGTATAGCCGTCTATGCGTATAATTCCTTTCCCGGAATCCTCAGCGTAGCCCGGCCAGCAGATGGCAGCGGTCTTACGTTTACCGGAGATCTCGATAACGTCTCCTGGGGGTTAAATCGAGGTTTCCCATAACTTTTGGGTCGACTCTCGCTATGCCTCTGCCAACGTCTCTCCCATGTGCTTCAGCCACACGTAGAGTTGCAACCCTAGAACTAGACATCCCTAACTACCCCAGCCTTATAAGAGGATTTACGCTATCTACTAAGGGTTGGTCGAGGATAAAACCTTTTCTGACCCCGTTTATGGCAAGGATGCCAGACATCATCCTATTCTCGCCCTCTCACGCATTAAAGCGCGCAGCCTCTCCATATCCTTCGGCACCCTCAACGTCAACAGCCCAAAGAAGAGGGAGCATAGGATCCACGTGCTCACACCTATAATTAGTATGGCGTCACGCAGTGAGGATTGAACCGCAATTAATCCAACCATAAAAGGTGCAAGCCCTGAACCAATGTTTTCTATGAAGCCCTGAAGCGCCTGGGCTGTGCTGCGGATTTCAGGCTCAACTATATCCTGTATTATAGGCGTCACATTAGCTCCCCCAACCGGTATTATGAGCGCAGTTAGGGCTATCAATGCTAAAAAGAGATCCCTATTCTCTAAGGGAACGCTTAATGCGGCGAAGAGAGAGATCGCCCCAGAGAAAACTACTACTGTGCATAGAAGAGCCCGCCCCCTCGGCGTCCGCCTAAATAACACGTCTCCCAAAAAGCCCCATATTATGCTGCCCACTGTGAGGGTTGCTATGGCGGCAACCATGACTAATGCCGCCTCAGCCGCGGTGTATCCGCGCTCGGTCTCAAGGTAGCGGAAAGCCCAGTAGGTGAGAGCGTTCCATGGGAAGACCCCAAAGAAACCTTGTATAAAGAGGAAACGCATGCTGGGGTTATAGAATAGCCCCTTAGCCGCCTTCGGGTTGAATCGGTACACTGGGATAACCTCCAACTTAGCGAACTCCGGCTCGGCTTTTCCCCTAGGCATCTCCCTAACTCCCAGAAATATGAGAGCCGCAATTAATATTCCCATGGCGCCCGTTATGAAGAATACCCCCCGCCAGCCTATGCTCCCGCTTAATGCCACCGCCAGAGTCATGCCTAAAACATAGCCCAATGGGCCTGAAGCGGAGAGCAGCCCCCAGACTCTACTCCTCATCGCCGGCTCAAAATAGTCTGAGAGGAGACTATGTATTCCCGGGTAACTCGAATCATCTATCCCTGTTGAACCCCTCGTTATAAGGAATGTTGCGTAGTTTGGCGCTATAGCGTTAAGCCAAGTTGTTGAGCCCCATAGGAAGGAGGCTAACGCTATGAGCTTGGCTCTCGCATAACGGTCATATAGGTAGCCCCATATGGGGAAGAATATTGCGGCGACTATTATCGCGAAGCTCGAGACAGCACCCATCTGCAACTCATTAATCTTAAAGTCCTCCATTATAGGCATCGTCAGGGGACCTATGAGGAGCTTGTCGGCTTGATGTATCAGCATGAAGAGGAAGAATATGGTGAAAACAAGCCATCTATACTTAGACGCCGTGCCCATAAACTGTTATAGGCTAAGTGCTCTAATAAGTGTATCTATTTTAGTCTAAAGGCTAAAAATTTTAGGTGCATCTATTTAGCGTGCCGATATTTAGGGAAAACCCTTCTGGAGAAGTCTTTAAGGAAACATATTATTCCATTTAGCGGAACATTTGACATCGAGAAATCCACTATAATCTTACCTGCTCCAGCCTCAGCGTACTCCTCTATCCTTGAGATCCACGTAGAGGGGTTTTCGCCTAAAGCATCTGGATACGTGAGCGAAGGCGCCAAAACTATCTTTCTTCCACCGCACCCAGTTTTCTCAGCAACCTTCAGCGCCAGCGCCCTAAAATCTTTAACCGGCATGTTGGATAATGGAAGAAGACCTGAACCATATTTGGCGGCGACCCCCAATATTTTATCAGAAGACCCCCCAAACCATACTGGAGGGTAGGGTTTCTGGACGGGTTTAGGCCAAAATGGCGCCTCGACGACCCTATAATATCTGCCATTATAAGTAATCCTTTTATCCTCAGTCCAAAGCCTTAATATTATCTCCAACGATTCAAGCATCCTTGAGATGCGCTCACCATGCTTACCCCACCACAGGCCGAAGGAGATAGCTTCATCCTTAAACCATCCTGCACCCACACCAAAATTCACGCGTCCTCTAGAGATTATATCCACTGTGGCGACGATCTTCGCTATTCTGCCTGGGTCGTAAAATGGTAGAGGTGAAACCCTTGCCCCTAACCTTATCCTGCTGGTCTGGGCAGCTATAGCAGATAGCAGCGTCCAAGCGTCGAGCTTATTTGGTCTTTCAGGGTCTCCGCCAGTCTTTTCATAGAACTCTTTTGGAAGATAAAAGTGGTCTCCAACCCAAATTGAATCAAAGTTCAGTTCCTCGGCAGCTCTAGAGATCTCTAAAACCTCATCATATCCGTATTGTCCATGCGTGGGTAAATGAAAACCGAAATACAACATTCCCCTCTCTCTTTAAGGCTCAAGGTATTTAGCCAATTTCTGCTCTAAAATCTTTTTCGGCATAGCGCCAACGAATCTATCTACGAGAACACCATCCCTAAAAACCAGAAATGTTGGTATGCTCATCACCCCGTACTCCGCCGGCTTCCTCGTGTTCTCATCGACATTTAATTTTCCAAAGAGGATTTTACCCGAATATTCTTTAGCCAGCTCATCTATTATTGGCGCCATCATCCTGCACGGCGCACACCAAGACGCCCAAAAATCGATGACAACTAGGCGGTTTCCCTTTATGACTTCGCTGAAATTTAAGTCCGTCACTTCCACGGGTTTATCGGTGATCTCATGTCTCCCATATGTTCTTCGCATCATATCTTCGATTTTTCTTTGGCGTATTCTCCTCAACTCATCGTCTTCCTCATCCATATAAAGTTTTAAGCTACATTAAGACTTATAAACTTTAAAAAACAGGCACTAGCTGCATCAGCACGCTCAGCTTGTAAAAAAGATTTAAAATATTTTAACACTAAAAATTAAAATTATTGATGGAGTGAGGTGGAGAAATCTTTGGCTGAGATTAGAGTTGCAATTGCGGGTGTTGGGAACGGTGCCTCAGCGCTGGTTCAAGGCGTATATTACTATAGGGAGGCTAAGGAGACGGATTTTGTTCCAGGTTTAATGCATGTCAAGTTTGGGGATTACCATGTTAGGGATATAAAGTTTGTTGCAGCGTTTGAAGTGAATAGGTTAAAGATTGGGAAGGATCTTAGCGAGGCGATATTCACGGAGCCTAACTGTTGCCCAAAATTCGTTGATTCAATTCCGAATCTAGGGGTTAAAGTTCTGCCGGCGCCAAAAATGGATGGAGTTGCCCCCCACATGAGGGAGGCTTTCAGAGCATACTCAGAGGATGAGATGAAGCCTGTAGACGTAGCTGAGGTTCTTAGAAAGAGCCGGGCGGACATTCTCGTAAACTATATGCCTGTTGGAAGCTACGAGGCTACAAGGTTTTATGCTCAGGCAGCTATAGAAGCCGGATGCGCCTTCGTCAACTGTATTCCGGAGTTTATTGCCAGCGATAGAGAATGGGCTGCCAGGTTCGAGAAGGCTGGTTTCCCGGTTGCCGGCGACGACATTAAGAGCCAGCTGGGCGCAACAATCCTCCACAGGGAAATCATTAGGCTTTTCGTCGATAGGGGCGTTAAAATCGACGAGACCTATCAATTAAATATAGGCGGAGACACGGACTTCCAGAACATGACCATGGAGGAGAGACTTAAATCAAAACGCATAAGTAAAACTGAAGCCGTCACAAGCCTAGTTCCATACCATGTTCCAACGAGGATAGGCCCCTCAGATTTCGTGCCATTCTTGGGAAACAAGAAGATATGTTACATATATGCTAGGGGTAGAAACTTTGGGAATCAACCTGTCACCGTATGGGTTAAACTCGAAGTTGAAGACGCCCCGAACAGCGCCGGAGTCGTCATTGACGTTTTAAGGGCGACTAAAATAGGTCTGGATAGAGGCGTAGCCGGGCCATTAATTAGCATATCAGCTTACGCTTTCAAGCATCCGCCGATACAAGTTGAGGATCCTGTGGCGAAGAGATGGGTTGAAGAATTTATAGAGGGGAAGAGGGAAAGATAGATTGTATAAGTCTCTATCGGATTAACCGAAGCCAACTTTTATATGCTTCAAATATCCTACGTAATTTTTTAATCGGTTCGCTGTGCAAGTCCACCCTTAAGTTTACCATTGGACGTGACTCATGTATAGGCTCCCTCTCAGCAACGAGTAGCGCCGCTGAACGATTTCCCCTCCTATCTCCGCCAGCCATCTGACCAGCCTCCAGGGCTCTCATAAGTCTCTCCGCAAGCCATTCCCCCTCTGATTTCTCGAATGCTTCCACCATGGCTTCTAAAACAGCTCCGGAAGTTAAGGCGTTTCCCGCGGCGACGCAGTCTCTGCCAATAATGTGCCCCCTCCACTCTAATGTTTCTCTACCTGTGAAAGCTACCTTCCTACTAAACGAATCGATTATAGATATCTGCCTCCTCTCCTTTAAATGGTCGCGTTCAAGCAGAGCGTTTATAACCGCTTCTGGAGGAAGCCCGCTGCGCAGCAGCCTTAAACCGTTAACCCCCTGAGAGAAGTTTGTGTATCCTTGGACTGCCAGCGCGCCGACATTTGGCTCCACATGTGGGACAGCGCTTCCAACAGCTATGGATGCGGAGGAGACGCTTACCCCCAGAGCCAGAGTTTCTGGGCACCTCGCAACGATGGAAAAGGTGCTGTTCGAGTCACCTAAAAAATATTTTGACCTCAACTTTATCACCGTCCTTAAGATTCAAAATTTTTCTCAGGCAGATTGGGGAGATAACCTCTATGAGGGTTGATGGGTATTCTGGGATGAGGGGTATTATTACGCCTCCAGGTAAGCTTAACGCTACAATAGCCCTGTATAGAACGCCGGGAAAATAATTGTTTTCTGGAATTATCCTATAACCTAAATTATCGTTAAGGAGGAGTTTCCTCAAAGAGCCGCCTTCATCATCGGTTAATGTTAGATTAAGAGTCCCGGGGTAGGGTTCGAAGCCTAGAATATCATTAACCTGTCTTTTAAACCATGGTAGGGAAGAGAACTTCTTTCCTTCACCTGCACCGGATGAAACGAAGCCCTCTATAATCACATACTCGCTTCCCATTTTCATTCGTTCTTCCCAAAAATAATTTATGCTGAAAGGAACCTAAAAAGGATATGAGTTAGAGGGGTTTAGCATCCTTCTTTCAGCTTTAATCTTCTTCATCGCTTAGAGATGGATTTTAGTCTACGTTAGCTCTGCGATAACAACGCCAGCACTAGTGTCAACACCAGTAATATTGAGCGGGTTTAGAGAAAACATTTTGTAGAGTAGGGTGGATTAGGGATATTTCAAATCCCGCTAATATTTTCCAGTCCAACAGTATAGGCATAAATCCTCCTCTTTTAAGCCCTTGTTCCCCGGCGCCTCAATAACTGCTTTAACTAGGTTTTCCACTGTTTGAAACTTTAGGGTTGTGAAGCCGATCATCTCACGGATTTTTTCAACCATAAATTTATACTCTGGGCTCTCCGGATTCAAATACTTGCTCGGATCACCCTCCATTTTACCTATAGCCCTATAGGTGGCTAAATCTTCAATCCTCGTAGATATATCGTATATGCAGGGGTAAAGCTGGGGCGGCGACGCAATTCTACCATGAACCTCTTTCGGCTTATATGGCCATATTTTCTCTCTTAACAGATCTTTTAGCTGCGTGCCTCTTCTAATGGAGTCGTCCACCAATATTATTCTCTTCCCCTCTATCAGCTGAGCGTTCGGGATCTGCTTATACTTAGCGATGAGCTCCCTCTTCTCTCTTGTTGGAGGAATGTAGCTTCTACCCCATCCCGGAGTATAT
>JAOAJJ010000065.1 GCA_026414245.1 Candidatus Bathyarchaeota archaeon | reverse complement strand
GCCATAGGCATACAGCCTCTAACATCCCTCTATGTTTCCGGACTTTCCCTTAATTCTTTTGCCTTTTCTTCAGGCGTGTAATCGAAGGTTACTGTTCCAGCCCCGGTCTCAACACTCGCAAAATATTTTATCTTGTTTTTCTCCCTGTATGGCGGATAAAACTCTACGTGGAAGTGGTAGAAGGGATACTGCTTATTATCCGTGGGTTTCTGATGTAAAACCATCATGTATGGGAAACTCATGTTGAAGATATTATCGAACTTCCTTAAAACCCGCTTCAAAATGGAGGCGAAGGAATCCCTCTCATCACTCGATAAATCTGTTATGGCGCCAACATGCCTCTTAGGATAAATGTGGACACCGTAAGGCCAGCGTGCAAAGAATGGTAGGAAACAGATGAAGTCATCGTTTTCACACACGATGCGCACAGCGTCTCTTTTCTCCCTTTCTATCACCGCGCAGAATAGGCATTTTCCGTTCCTCTTCCAGTAACGTTTGCTTGATTCAATTTCACGTTTAACGATCGGCGGTATAAATGGAAAAGCGTATATCTGTCCGTGCGGATGATCTAGGGTAACCCCGATCACCCTCCCCTTATTCTCAAATATGAAAACATACTTCACGTAGTCTCTTTTACCCAGATCACTAAATCTTTCAGCCCATAAATCAATAACTGCCCTAATATTTTTAACGCTTAGGTCTGCTAAGGTGGCATTATGCTCAGGTGTGTAGATCACGACTTCGCAGACCCCCCTCGACAAACTACAGCGATAAAATCTATCGGATTTAATTCTCGGCTCCGGTGGATCTGGGCGCAGAGATGGAAACTTATTCGGTATGCTGAGGACATCCCAGCCTGAGCTCGGAACCTCCTCTGAGCCTGGGCAGAATGGGCAGAAATTCTCTGGAAGTAGGGGGCGTTTACCCCTCTCATCGGAGACTATGATCCATTCGCGAAGAATAGGATCCCATCTCAGCTCCATTAATTCACCTAAAATAAATAAACCTTATTTTTCCAGAAATAAGCTTAGTGGCTTCCAATGTACTTAATGGGTATAGATGTCGGTACTTCAAGCACAAAGGTTTTGATTATAGATTATTTAGGGAGAACTATAGCTAAATCCTCCGTAGAATATCCCATAGAGTCTCCTCTGGAAGGTTATGCTGAGCAGAATCCGGAAGCCTGGTGGACGGCGACCAAAATCTCTGTTAAAAGAGCTTTAGAGGGGGCTGGAATTAGAGGCGACGATATTTCAGCCGTAGGGTTTTCTGGACAAATGCATGGAACTGTTCTTTTAGGGAGAGATGGAAAACCCCTGAGAGACGCAATTATATGGCTAGATAAGAGAAGCATTAATGAATGTAATGAAATTTATGAAAGTATTGGAAAAGAGAAGACTCTAAGCATAGTAAGTAACCCCGTTATGCCCGGCTTCACTGGACCAACATTACTTTGGATTAAGAAGAATGAGCCGCATATATTTAACAAGATATTTAAGGTTTTACTCCCGAAAGATTACGTTAGATTTAGGCTAACTGGTTCCCTAAATACCGACTTCTCAGATGCCTCAGCGACGCTCCTTTTCGACGTAGGCAGAAGGGAGTGGTCAGACCATATAATAAATGGACTTAGTTTTCCAAGAGATGTTTTCCCAGATGTGCTTGAATCTAAAGAGATCGCAGGTGAAGTTAAAGCAGATTCTTCGGAAGAAACCGGCTTAAGCGCAGGAACCCCCGTAGTCACCGGCGGGGGAGACTCACAGGTGGGGGCTATGGGTTGCAGCGTGATTGAACCCGGCCTTATTTCTTCAAATATTGGGACTGGTGGACAAATATTTGCGGCAATAGATGAGTTTAGATTTGACCCTAAATATAGGGTTCACACCTTCTGCCATGTTGTCCCAAAGAAATGGTGTCTTCAGGGGGCGATACTTTCAGCGGGTTTATCACTCAGATGGTTTAAAGATAACTTCGCTCAAGCCGAAAGCATTACCAGCTCATTATGCGGCATCGACCCCTACGATTTACTCTCTAGGGAGGCTGAGCTATCCGAACCCGGCTGCAGTGGACTAGTCTTTCTCCCATATCTTTCAGGAGAAAGATCCCCCCACATGGATCCATCTGCTAGGGGAGGGTTCTTCGGATTAACACTTAATCATAGAAGACACCATTTTATTAGGGCGATCATGGAGGGCGTTGTATTCGCTTTAAGAGACTGTATCGAAGTATTTAAGGAGCTGGGAGTAAGCGTCGAAGGCATCATTGCACGCGGAGGAGGCGCTAAAAGCGATTTATGGCTGCAGATACAAGCAGATATATTTAACTCAAGAGTTCTAAAGGTTGGGGTCGAAGAAGACCCTGCCTTCGGCGCAGCGCTTCTAGCAGGCATAGGTGTTGGAGTATATAGGGATTTTAAAGAAGCATGTGAGAAAACTATTAAATTCACCGCTGTCAAGCACCCAAATGAGGAGAGGGCGAAGATCTACGATAGGATTTACACTAGAATATACCGCAACCTATATCACTCGTTGAGACTTTACTGGGACTCAAACCGCCCCTAAGAATAATTGTCTTACATGAGATAAAACGTCTGCTGGAAAAGGCGCCGCCACTCCTCCCCAGCATTAGCAATGGTTAAATAATAATCCCTTGATTTTATTCTTTTTGGAGAATAAAGTTGAATAAAACCTACATAAGATTGCTTTCTCAACAGGACTTTAAGAGCCCAACCTTAATAGCCGGACTACCCGGCATTGGGAATGTTGGTGTAACAGTTATAAAACTCTTGGTAGAGTTTTTAGACGCTAGGCTATTCGCAGAACTTTATTCGCCAACCCTACCGGACTACACGTCTGTCAACTCTGATGGAATATGCAGCCTACTGAAATGCAGCTTTTTTGCGTCGAGTGAAAGAAATCTAATTTTGCTTTTAGGTGATGCGCAGCCATCTGTGGACGACACTCCAGCCTATTATGAGCTATGCGGCGACATCTTAGATTTTATAAGTGGTTTAGGTTGCAAGTTTATTATAACTGTGGACGGGTTCCCATCAACCCACCCTCAAAACATAGTGCATGTTGCGGGAACATCGAGAGACATAATCTTCGACTATAATTTGGCGGGTGCGGCAATTTATACTGGTGGAAGAATCGTAGGCATATCAGGGATACTTTTAGGATTAGCGAAGATCCGTGGAATTGAGGGAATATGTTTACTCAGCCCTGTCGTAGACCTAGTTTCAGATAGAGAAGCCGCTTTTAACGCTTACAGGTTTTTGAGGAGAGTTTTAGGGTTAGGGATTGAGAAAACCATTGATTAACTTGCTTATCTAAAGCTAATTAATGTTCCGCATGGTTCTCTTTATCTCCTCTAATTTCCTCTTCACTATCTCATTTGTAAGTTCAGGGTCGGCTTTACCCTTAGTTATCTTCATCAGCTGACCTATGAGATAATGCACAGCTTTCTCCTCTCTAAGCGCATCCTTAACCGCTTTCGGGTTCTCTGAGAAAACCTTGTCAGCTAATTCAGCTAAGAGACTTTCATCAGATATTTTCACCAGCTCTTCCTCCTCAACTATTTTGCGCGGGTTCTTCCCAGAAACAATTATTACTGGGAGTATTTTCTTCGCTATCTTCCCGCTTATGACGCCTTCATCGATTAAGCGTATCATTTCCACAAATATTTGGGGCGTTAATTTAGACTCGTATAGTTCAAGGTTGTTTTCATAGAGATATCTGAGTAGGTCGCTCATCATCCAGTTGCTTATCTCTTTCGGCTTACTGTATAGTTTAACGCATTCCTCAAAGAAGTCAGCTAAATGCTTTGAGCTAACTAAAACCTCAGCATCATATTTCGGTAAGCCATACATTCTCATAAAGCGTTCAACCCGTTCGTCTGGGAGTTCAGGCATCTCGACCTTTACCTCTTCAATAAACTCCCTGCTTATAACAACCGGTACAAGATCCGGTTCAGGAAAATATCGATAGTCCTGCTCCTCCTCCTTGGTTCTAAGCGAAATAGTCACCCTCCTAACCTCATCCCAGTGCCTGGTTTCACGCTTAACCGCTATGCCCTTCTCTATCAAACCCTTCTGCCTAATAATTTCGAAGCTTAATGCCCTCTCAACCTCTTTAAACGATGTGATATTTTTAACTTCAACCCTCGTTCCGCCAGCCAAAGATATGTTTGCATCACAGCGCATCGAACCCTCAAGGCTTCCATCAAAGATCCCCAGATGCTCAAGAATATTCCTGAGCTTCTGAAGGAAGAGCCTAGCCTCCTTAGGGGAACCGATATCTGGCTCCGTAACTACTTCGAGGAGGGCTACGCCGGAGCGATTATAGTCGACGAGAGTGTATGGCGACTGATCAATAGAACCTATGTGTATAAGGCGCCCCGGATCCTCCTCGAGGTGAACCCTACCTATACGTATCTTTTTACTCTGCCCTTGACTCTCAATATAGATGTAGCCGTCAACAGCCAGCGGTACTCCGCCAGCCCTATCATACTGGGTTATCTGAAAGTTCTTCGGTAAATCGGGATAATAATAGTTCTTTCGGAAAAATATCATCTTCTCTGAGATCTTACAGTTTAAGGCGAGAGCAGCCATCACCGCAAACTTCACGGCTCTTTCATTCAGCACTGGAAGAGCGCCTGGAAGCCCTAGGCAGACCGGGCATACAAGCGTGTTAGGCTCCCTTCCCCTGTAGTCTGACGGGCAGCTGCAGAATAGCTTACTTTTTAGGCTGGTTAACTGGACATGAACCTCAAGGCCTATTTTAACGCTTTCCTCGATCTCCATGGTGCTCATCCAATCTATCAATCGTAAGCGGTAAGCTTTAAAGCTTATCATGTAATAAGCATCCTATAAAAATTGTTTCCCTCACTGGAGGCGAATTTAATGATAAGCGTAAATGTAACTACAGAGTTTACAGCAAGAGATGCTTTTAGAGCCGTTAAGAGAGGAGACTTGATAATAGTTATTGATGTTTTAAGATGCACTTCAACTATAGTTACGGCTTTAGCTAACGGCGCTAAAGAGATAATACCGGTAAAAAACCTAAAGGAAGCCAGAAGGAAGCATTCTGAGAACCCGAATTATCTATTGGCTGGCGAGAGGGGCGGGTTAAAGCCCTCTGGATTCGATTTAGGGAACTCACCCTTAGAATATACACGCGAGAAAATTTTCGGCAGGACGATAGTGTTGACAACCACCAGCGGTACGAGGACGCTGGAGAATTCGAAGGGCGCCGAATGGATTTTAGTTGGATCATTTCTAAACTTAAACGCCGTTACTGAGAGGGCTTTATCAATAGCCATCGATGAGGGGATAGACATTTGCATTGTGCAATCTGGCACGGATGGAAGATTCTCTCTAGAAGATTTTATATGCGCCGGCGCGATAATTAATGGTTTGATTAGAAGCAACGTTAATCTCTCTGACTCGGCTAGAGCATCCTATCTAGGGTTCAAGCATGTGGAAAATGATTTGTTCGCTAATATTATGAAGAGTGAACATTCAAAACGATTGGTAAAACTGGGTTTCATTAAGGATATAGAATTTTCATGTCGGGTAAACCTGTTTCCAATAGTACCCTTCTATAAGGGAGAATCTATAACACTAAAATAATATGGGATAACTTAGGTTTAACAGCCCCTATCGCTTCAAATCTTTGATATATACGCTTCCATTTTTCCTTCCTTTGTCACTAACTTCAGCTTGCATTCAGTGGTTAGGATGTGAGTCACGTCGCCTTCCTGCTTAAACTGAACCTCCTGTGATATAACAGGCATTGAATGCACTTTAATGGTCGTCACGTTTGGGCTTCTCCACATTATCTCGTATCCGCTCGGATCCCTTTTTATCGTAAGCCCCCCGAAAATCTCGTAGGTCGCTTCCTCGGCTTTAGGCTCTTTATCCTTTTTTCTACCAAATATCTTCATTTTAATCATACTCCTAGACAGCATTATAGTATTAGAGGTTAGATAATGCAGCCTAAAAACTTAAATTTATCGCCTTTTAATCAATATATCTATGCTCCGTTCTCTCAAAATCTTTTACGATTTCCAGGTCGCTGCCTAAATATCCCGTGAAAGCTGAGGATGGGACATTAAATTTAGGAGGGTCTAGAGCCATCTTAACGGTTAGATGATCTGCGCCAAAAGTTTTTACGCTTATTTCATAAACGAGCTCCCTAACTCTCTGCTCATTCAGAAAGCCCAGCGAGTGCAAGTATTCATGGAGTAAAATCGAAAAGATTAATGAGTTAAGCTCTGTTTTAGACATGAGGGATCTGAATGCCATGCTTATAAGCATCTTGTTCAAGACTATTATGTTTGAGCCAACCTGATAGTATGCACCTATGTGGGGCGGCAGATTGCTAAGATATAGTAGCAGCCCAACCCTACGTAGACCGAGAACCCTCTTCACGGCTTTCTTAACTAAGTCAAATATATCTCCATAGCTTCCGCATTTCTCAAGATTTTCGATAAAGTATGATTTCTGTC
>JAOAJJ010000064.1:2990-6559 GCA_026414245.1 Candidatus Bathyarchaeota archaeon | reverse complement strand
CACCCAAACCAATAGAAGAAATAGAGAAGGAAACCGGGACAGAAGAAAGCACCAAAGAAGAGAAAAGCAGCAACTAGAATATTGGCAAGCCATACAGAAAAGCGTAAAATTGATAGATGATTTTCATTATAATATATATTATAATGCATAAAATTCCTGAATTTTCCCGAAAAAAGAGCGATACCGTAGGTTTATCTATAGTGCCGGGGGTGGGATTTGAACCCACGAGGGCCTACGCCAGAGGATCTTAAGTCCTCCCCCCTAACCTAAGGGGAGATCCCCCTATTTGGTCCTGGCTTGGGTACCCCGGCTGCTTCAACCGCATATTATCATTTTCAAAGCTTATTTTTGGCATCGATTAATTTAAATTTTTGTTTGGTTAAAGAAATATTTTCGTCTGCTGAATATTGGTTAGCTAAGGAAGTTGGAGCTGGTGTTATATGGCGATTGTTATGAAGCCTGGTGCTAGTGATGAGGACATAAGGCGTGTAATTAAGTTTGTTGAAGAGAATTATGGTTTGAGGGTTGATGTTTCTAGGGGTGATTTCCAAACTTTATTGGGGTTGATAGGTGATGAGGATAAAGTTGATTTTGATAGGCTGGCTTTACTGCCCGGTGTCGAAAAAGCCTATAGGATTACTTCACCGTACAGGCTGGTTTCCAGATCCTTCTTTCCAGAAGATAGGGTTATAGAGGTTAAAGGCGTTAAAATTGGCGGGAGAAATAAACCGGTCTTCATCGCCGGGCCATGCGCCATTGAGAGCGAGAAGCAGATCTTTAAGATTGCTGAGGAAGTTAAGGAAGCTGGGGCGGACATTCTGCGTGGCGGAGCGTTTAAGCCTAGAACGTCAGTCCATTCTTTTCAAGGCTTGGGTGAGGAGGGCTTGGAGTATTTGGCTAAGGCTGGTGAAGAGTTCGGCATGCCGACGGTATCTGAGGTTAGAAGCGAGAAACATGTTGAGTTGGTCGCTAAATATGTGGATATACTGCAGATAGGGGCGAGAAACATGTATAATCAAGACTTGATTGAGGAGACTGCGAAGCAGAAGAAACCGATTTTGATAAAAAGGAATTTCGGGGCAAGCATTGAAGAGTTTCTCTCTTTCGCCGAGCGGGCTGTGGCTCAAGGAAATAAAGATGTAATTCTATGTGAAAGGGGAGTTATCCCAATTGGTAGGGGTCGTCAATTCACGCGTTATAGTTTAGATCTAAGCGCTGTTCCAGTGATAAAGAAGGAAAGCTACCTGCCCATACTGGTTGACCCTAGCCATGGTACTGGGCGCAGAGACTTAATTTATCCGATGAGCAAAGCAGCCATAGCTGCCGGCGCACATGGATTAATGGTGGAGGTTCACTATAATCCTAATGAAGCCTTATCAGATGGTCCTCAAATGATAACCCCGTCGGATCTTAAAAAAATAATTGATGTATGCGAGAAAATTTTCATACTGAACTCTATGGAAGATTATTGAATACATTATTTTCCTTTGCTTCGCATTACTCAATTATTGTCATAACATTATTGAAAACACTTATTTTTATCTTGACATGAGATATGAATTATGGTGGATATTTAAGCCCCTGAGATGTGGAGCGGATGGTTGAGGTTTTACGCTTAAATTTAAATAGAGTTGTAAATGAATCCTATGATATTCTTGTAGGGTTCGGTTTATTTGACAGAATACCGGCTGATTTAAGGGACAACCCTATAGGAAAAAGGTACGCGGTGATAACTGATTCAGCGCTAAAGGATGTCTACGGCAAGAGACTTTTAGAAGAGCTCCGTGATGAGGGTATTGATGCCTGCCTAATAGATTTTCCGGCTGGTGAAGAATCTAAGAATATTAATACGGTCATCTATATCGTTAAGAGACTGCTTGAATGTAAAATTGATAGGAGATCAGCGGTCATCACCTTGGGAGGAGGAGTTGTTGGAGATGTCGGCGGCTTCGCAGCAGCAATCTATATGCGCGGAATCCCATATATTCAGGTTCCAACAACGCTGTTAGCACAGGTTGACAGCAGCATAGGCGGCAAAACAGCCGTTGATACGGAGGAAGGTAAAAACCTTATAGGTTCATTTCATCAGCCGAAAAGAGTTTATGTTGATCCGTCGCTACTTAAAACTCTTCCAAAAAGAGAGTATCTCAGCGGTCTCGCAGAAGTCATTAAATACGGCGTGATATATGATCGAAATTTATTTGAGTATTTGGAGGGGAATGTTGAGAAGATAAAAAATCTTGATGAGGAAGCCTTGCTTCATATAATAAAGAGGTCATGCATGATAAAGAAGGAGATTGTTGAGGAGGATCCCTTAGAGGAAAACAAGAGGTCTATACTAAATTACGGGCACACGCCGGCGCATGCCATAGAAAGGCTTAGCGGCTATAAATGCCTGCATGGGGAGGCGGTTTCAGTCGGTATGAGAATATCTGGTTGGATTGCTGTTAAAAAAGGTTTTTGGATTATGGATGAATGGGAGAGACAGAATGAGCTGCTGCATTCATATGGTCTACCTCTCAAAATGGACTTTAATGTAGATGATTTGGTTAGGGCGCTCTACTATGATAAGAAGGTTGAGGGCGGCACCCTAATGTTTGTTCTCCCAAAGCGGATAGGTGAAATGGCTTCAGTTAATGGAAGATATAGAATTCCTGTTCCTGAAGAAGAAGTCCGTAGATTTCTTTTAGAGTTGAAAAACGATTATTGAGGCGGCATCTCTATTCGCCCTATCTGAATCGACTTATGAGTATAATTGGGGCTAGGAATCCAAGTGTTCCCATTAACATGAGGGCGGGCTGAAAAGAAGAGTATTTATCTATCATGTATCCTATAACACCGGTCCAAAGTGAACTGAATATGAAGCCCACTGTGAAGAATATTCCGACAGCTAGATCCTTATTATAGCCGCTGGAAACCCTAACTAGCTGCGATTGCAGCAATGTTGGAAGCGAGAAGCTTGCAAACATTAATGAAAATAGGTGCGCTGAAACCAAAACATTGTTTGCTCCCGGGCCATATGGGATTAGTAAGAGCGTTAGAATGGATGCGAGTAATGCGGATATCTCCGCGGTTTTAATATACCCCACACGTCCAGCGTAGCTGCCCAGCAAAACGGGTCCAACAACTCCGCCTAAGAGCCCAATAGTGTAGACCATGCCCCTCTCATAAACATTCATGCCTAGGAAGCTTGCCAAAAATATTGGAATATATGTTGTCAATATGCCCATGTCTATTCCACCAGAAAGTAATGCTTGCGTAGATAATATTGCCGCAACTCCCTTAGTCCTAAAAAGCGTAAGCACATCGGTTTTTATGCTGCTTTTTGTAGGCATTGCCTCCGCGCCTCTACTCAATATATTTTTTACTCCTCCAAGATACCATATTACCGTTAAGCCCACAGCTAAGGCAGGTATAGAGAATATGAAGAGCGTGTTTCTCCAACCAGAAATAGCTGCTAGAAAGGTCATAATCGCCGGGCCAATTATATTCCCAATGTAAGCTAGACCGTAGTGAAAGCCTAGCGCTCTTCCAAGAGTTTTCTCGTCGAAGTTCTCGCTGACTATGGC
>JAOAJJ010000064.1:0-2982 GCA_026414245.1 Candidatus Bathyarchaeota archaeon | reverse complement strand
CTCGTGGGCTCGGAGATGTGTATAAGAGACAGGTGTTGTGGTGCAACGCCGAAGTTTGAGAGCAATCTGGCGCTTAAGAAATCTAGCATCCTGCGGGATAAACCGGTTAGAAATGTTCCCAAAGCCAGTAAAATGTTGCCGAATCCTAGAAGAATATGCCTAGCAATTCTCCTGCTGGCTGCGCTGAAAAATATTTGGGATAAACCGCCAAGGAGGGATGAAACCGCCATAGCTATGCCGAATTCAGTATAATTCAATTTTAGGTCCGCGATTATTAGAGGCAGAAGAACAGATGAGCCGACATAAATATGTTGCATAACATGCGAAACCGTCGTCATTATTAAAATCCCTGTTGGAGACCTGCTTTTTACCATCATCAGAGTCCTCAACTACTAAATTTTACTGAACATAAAATAAATGCTTCCGTAATTAAGCTCTTCTGTCCGTTTTCAGATTCATGATACATCTTTAGGGAGTTAAAGCTTTATATTCTTCATGTATTTATCTTCTAAGTTTTGTGGCTCCAGAGAACTCTAAAGAGGAGTTGGCGAGAATCATGCAGGTTTACGGTGATCTAAAGCCCCCTGAAAGGTTACTTCTGGGCGCGGGGCCGAGTAACATAGATCCAAGGGTCTTAAAGGCTTTAACGCTTCCAATAGTTGAGCATTTAGACCCGTTTTTCGCTGGAGTTATGAGTGAGACTGTTGATCTGTTGAGATATGCGTTTAAAACTGGAAATAAGGTGACTTTCCCGATATCTGGGACAGGTTCAGCCGGCATGGAGAGCGCTATATGTAATATCGTTGAGGAGGGCGATGAAGTAGTAGTCTGCATCAGTGGTTTTTTTGGTGATAGGATAAGCGATATGGTTCAGCGTTATGGTGGGAAAAGCATAGAGGTTAGAGCCCAGCCGGGGAAGATCATAGAGAAAGAAGCCGTTGAAGAGGCTTTAGCGAACTCGAATGCAAAAGCGGTTGCAATAGTCCATGCGGAGACATCGACTGGAATACTTCAGCCACTCAAGGAAATATCTAAGATCACTCATGAATATGGCGCTCTACTGGTTGTTGACGCTGTAACCTCGCTTGGCGGATGTGAGCTCAAGGTGGATGAATGGGGGATAGACATATGCTTCAGCGCCTCACAGAAATGCTTAGGATGCCCGCCTGGGCTTGCACCCATAACTGTGAGCGAAAGGGCTATGAGCGTCATTCGAAATAGGCGTACTAGAGTTCGAAGCTGGTATTTTGACTTATCGACTATAGAGAAATATTGGATTGAAAGTAATAGAGTCTACCATCATACGGCGCCGATACTGCTTGTCTACGCATTAAGGGAGGGGCTAAGACTACTCTATGAGGAAAGGTTAGAAAATAGATGGATGAGGCATATAGAGAATATGCGATTACTGGTTGGCAGGATTGAGGAAATAGGCTTAAAGATCTTCACGGATAAAAATCATATTTGTCCAGCAATAACCGCTATAAATATCCCAAAAAACGTGAATGACGAGAATGTAAGAAGAACGCTCCGAGAGGAATACAATATAACGATAAGTGGAGGACTAGGAGAACTAAAGGGAAAAATATGGCGTGTAGGATTAATGGGAGTGAATTCCAGCAGAAAAAACGCTATACTTGTCGCAGAAGCCCTGAAAAACGCCCTAAAAAAAGAAAAATATTACGAATAAACCGAAAATAACTTCATTCCAAAAACAGAAAAATTTATTAGAGATATCAGCATTCTTATTTTCCTAGCCAAGAAACCTAACCCGCCAACCCCTTCTCATCTCCCCCTTGGTGGGTCAGGTTTCTTGGCTTTCTTCCTTTTGATAAATTTTATCTTTGTGCTCTTCTCTTGACGGGGGTTCTCTTTTCATGCTTCCTTTTAAGTTCTGTTCCACAGTTTCCGCATATCATTAATTTTTCGTCGGGGGGATATTTTTTACCGCATGCTGGACAGTAGAGTAGCCATTTTAGCTGATAGCGTATGCCTAAATTTGCTAGGGACGTGTATTCAAGCCCCATTTTTTCTGCAACGTTTTGTATCGAGTAGTCGTCTGTGGCTATCACCGGTTTTCGTCCCATATCCTTTAATTGTAGTGCTAGGGCTAATACAGATAAATCGGCTTTAGATAGAAATCTTAAGTCCCCAGCCTCCCTTGAAATCAACTTTACATACTTAATGTATTTGTTTTCAGGGTTAATTACTTTGAGCTTTCTACTATTGAGGGAGGTTTCAAAGCGTATTTTAGGCATAGACCCCTCCAGCAATTCGTCTCCAACTTCTGGAACAGAATAGGTTTCTTCGTTAAGATCTAGCGGGTCAAGTCCGGCTATAAAAGCTGACGCATCGAGAACTATGCTCTTTCGCTCTGCGGGCATTTTTACTCCTCTCTTGGAAAAAGCAGCCTATCTTTTAAGCGTCTATAAAAATTGGGTTTAAATCTTATAAACCTAGATTTATTCTCCGAGATTCTCGCGGTTACCCTCGTCTCCCCATCGCCCATGTTTCTTTGATAGTCTCCGTCAATAACTATCTTAGCAGCTCTTGGTTTAAGAACCTCAACAGTTATGTTTGAATCGGATGGAAAGACCATTGGACGGATAAGGTTTACTGGACAAACCGGAGTTAAAACGAGCGCATCGACTTCAGGGTCGATTATGGGGCCGCCGCTAGAGAAAGAATACGCTGTAGAACCGACCTGCGAGGCGATTATAACTCCATCAGCCCTGCAATCTACGACTTCCAAGTCGTCTTTCCATATTTTGACATGGAGTATTTTTGCGAGATGCCTCGATGTTACAAAGACCTCGTTTAAGGCGTCGGGAAGCCTAGTATCCCCGATGAAACAGGCGACCTTGCTACAATATTCAATATTATAGGCTCCCTTCAAATATTGATTTATGGCTTCGATAGCTTTTTCAGGCGAAACCTCTGTGAGGAAGCCTCTGGCACCCATATCTACTGCGAGTATAGGAG
>JAOAJJ010000063.1 GCA_026414245.1 Candidatus Bathyarchaeota archaeon | reverse complement strand
ATATCCATTTATAAATTCTTTTAGTGAAATTTTTTCTATGCTAGTAGATCCTTTGATACGCGGTATCACTAGATAAACTGCATGTTCGCTCCCATTTTTTAGGGCTATCTCGCCAACTTGCCTCCAAAATAGCTGAGGGATAAATCCTTGACCAGAGTATGCTGCGGTTAAGATTGGATGCTCAGGGGTCAGCTCTATTGGTAATAAACCAGCAGCCTTAACCCTAATAACCCACCCATCATATGATCGGGCAAACTTTCTAATTATTTTATTATCGTTGAGCAGCCAGCCGATACAATGTTCTCCAGCATTTACTTCAGCTATAGGTTTATAGTCTCCGGGAATTATTGTGTTTCCCTTAACACACGACCCCCATGAAATCAGGTTATTGTTACTCCCCAATTTTTTTGAAAGTGTTAGTAGCCGCGTATATGCTGCTCCGGTAATTAGGTCGAATTTGTGGCGGAGCAAAGCTTTCCAAACCCAATTCCATCTTAAGTCTGGCTCAATATTATTCCATGCACTCCTAAGCTCGCTTAATGTGGCGGCATTAAATCTCATTCGCCCATATCTCGGCGTCGCTCCCAAAACTTTTTTAGCAATTAATAGGACCTCGTAGGCTATCAGCTCTCCTTCTGAATCATTATCAGTCGCCAAAATCAGCATATCCGCCCCTCTAATGGCGCCAACCAAGTTTCTGTAAGTTTCAGGATCCCTAACCTTCCACTCGACCGGTGCGCTGAATAGATCGCGTGGGTTAACGTGCCTCCAATTGGAGTAGTGCTCTGGAAAATCTAGCTCAAGAATATGCCCTTTTAAAGCTATAACTGGAGGCGGCGGCTTTATAGCCGATTGAATCATTTTAGCAACAGAGGGTTTTTCAGCGACTACGAACATATGGATCTTACACCGATGGAGAATATCATGAAGGGTTCAGGCTTAAATAATAATCTATTATGCAACATTATGCCTTAATATCAACAGAGAGATCTTAATGCTAAAAATAATTAAAATTTACTTTTTCACGCAATCACATATATATCCCTTAATGCTGTAAAATAGAAGTGCAAGCTATGGAGGTTACCTCATGAGGGTTTTGGTAACCGGTGGATGTGGTTTCATAGGCAGTAATCTCGTTGAAAGACTTGTTAAGGATGGGCATGAAGTCACAGTTTTTGACAACTTAAGTTCAGGCAGCATCAAGAATATCGAGGGGTTAAATGTGGAGTTTTTTAATGAGCCATATGAGAAGATAAATTCTATGAGAGATAAAATCGATATAATATTCCATTTAGGCATGCCCTCCTCTTCGCCCATGTATAAAAGTAATCCTTATCTCGTCGGCAAAACAATAAACGAGGCGATTGTAATTCTCGAGTATGCTAGAAGAAATAAGTGTAAGATCGTATATGCCAGCACGAGCAGCCTATATAATGGTAATCCAACACCCTACAGGGAAGATATGCCCATATACGTGACCGACTATTATACGGAATGTAGATATGCTATTGAACGGCTGGCGAAGCTCTACAATTCACTCTACGATGTTAAATCCGTTGGACTGAGGTTGTTCAGCGTTTACGGTCCGAGAGAACAGTATAAAGGCGAGTATGCTAACATGGTTTCACAGTTTATTTGGAAAATACAGCGGGATGAGCCGCCGGTAATATTCGGCGACGGAAACCAAACACGCGACTTTATACATGTTAGAGATGTCGTCGAAGCATTTATGCTTGCGGCTGAGAAAGACTTCAGCTACGAGATATTTAATGTTGGAACCGGCGTGGAGCATAGCTTTAACGATGTAGTGAACATGGTTAATAAAGCGTTGGGTAAGAATGTAAAACCAGTGTATAAGCCGAATCCGATTAAAAACTATGTTTATCGTACTCTGGCGGATACAACTAAAGCTGAGAGGATCCTGGGTTTTAAGGCTAAAATATCGCTTGAGGAGGGCATTAGAGACCTAATACTAAGCGGAATTAATCCGACATAAACAGCTTAGAATCAAGTTCCATTTTCAGCGAATTTCATCATATCGCTCATGATTGGCGCAATCCAATCTATTTACAATAGGGCGGATTAAAATACTTCTATCCCCAGATCTAAAAGATAGGGTTAGCGATTGAGAGCATTGATTTAACAAGAATTCAATGATCTAATAGCATAAACTTTGCATAATGATTAAATCTGGAATAAATGTATGGTTTTCTCAAACCTAGTTATGGCTGGAAAACCACAATGATAAAACGAGCAGGATCCAACCAAAATCTAAAATATTTTATGGCATTTAATTAATTAAGAGGGAGATGAAATATGATTAAAATTGGCTGCGCAGCTTACTCTTACCGTGATTACCTTAAAGACGGTAGAATGAAGTATGAAGACTTTATTGAAGAAGCATATCGTATAGGGCTGGATGGGGTTGAATTAACGTTATATTGGCTTCCATCAAAGGAAAAATCTTATCTTAGAACGCTTAAGAGGCTTTCCGCCATCCGGGGTCTACCAATATCCTGCGTCGGCATATCTACAAACTTCTGCGACCCGAACCCTTCTGAAAGAGAAAAGAACGTTAAGGCTGTGAAGGAGGGAATAGAAATAGCACGTGAGCTTGGAGCCCCCTGCCTAAGAGTATTTGGAGGATATGTTTCCGAGGGAGTTCACGTTGATGACGCGATGAAATGGGTGGTTGAATCCATTAAATCATGCGTCAATTACGCTGAGGAGAATGGAGTTATTATCGCTATAGAGAATCACGGCGGCATAACCTCCAGAGCGAGCGACGTGATAAAAATAGTTGAAGAGGTTAATTCTCAATGGTTTAAAGTGAACCTCGATCTAGGTAACTATAGGGAGCCATTGTATGAGGAGATATCTAAGACTATTCCCTACGCTGTACATATACATGCGAAGGTAAGCGCGCATCTAGATAAAGGTAAGCGTGAAGTGATAGATTATGAGTGGATAAAGAAAGCCTTGTTATCTAAAGGCTATAATGGTTTCCTCTCAATAGAATATGAGGAGGAGGAAGACCCTAAAATAGGAGTACCTAGATTCGCCAGACATCTCTTCAACATATTCTGTGGTTGAAGGCGTTGTTATTTAGGCATCAAAACGCCGAGGCGATTTTTAGTCGAAAGGAGGACTATTTGATTGAATCCTAGAGAAAGAGTCGTACGCACACTGAACCTCTTGAGGAGCCTGATGCGATACCTGTTTAAGATCTTTGGCTAGGAACGATAAGTAGATGATGGGTGAAGGGGGGCTACCCAGCTGGTCTTGAAGCTAAAGATTTATGCCTCCGTTTTCATTGGCAATATTGATGCAAGAAAACTGAAAATTAGTGTTTCTCTAACATATTTCATGCTTCATGTTATAGAGGCGGTTGAATATGGATGATCAGGTGAGGGTTGGAATAGCTGGTTTGGGTAGAAGCGGATGGAATATTCACGCCAGGGCATTCGAAATTTTATCCGACAAATATAGGATCGTAGCCGTTTCAGACCCAATAGAGGAGAGACGTCGGGAAGCCGTGGAGAAAAATGGCTGTAGAGCCTATGCCGACTTCGATGAGTTTATAAGGGATAGGGAGGTTGAGCTGGCGGTGATAGCTACACCAAGCTATCTTCACGCCCCGCAGACAATAAAGGCTTTAGAGTCTGGGAAGCATGTTGTCTGCGAGAAACCTATGGCTACTAGCCTTGCTGAAGCCGACGCCATGATAGAATCAGCTAGGAAAACTGGAAAAATATTGGCTGTATTCCAGAATAGCTTATTTAACCCAGACTACTTGAAAGTTAAAGAGGTTATACAATCTGGGAAGCTTGGGAGAATAGTTCTCATAAAAATCCACTCACACTCGTTTGGTAGGCGATGGGATTGGCAGACGCTGAAGAAATTCGGGGGAGGAGAGCTGAGGAATAATGGTGTGCACCTCATAATTCAGGGGCTCTCCTTTATTGGTGATAGGGAACCTGAAGTTTTCTGCGACCTGCAAAGAACATTAACCTTAGGTGACGCCGAAGACCACGTGAAAATTATATTAAAAGCGCAGGATGCCCCGCTCATAGATATCGAGGTGACTAGAGCATGCGCTTACCCCCAAAACACATGGCTGGTTATGGGTACGCGGGGAGGACTTACCGGTAATAGATTTTCTCTCAGGTGGAAGTATTTTAATCCGGAAGACCTGCCCCCAAGACATGTGGAGGCGGAGCCAACCCCCGACCGCAGCTATAATTTAGAGGAGATACCGTGGAGGGAGGAGAGCTGGAGTATTGCTGAATCCGAATATTGGGGTGCAAGCGCAATAAGATTCTATCAAGAATTATATAAGACGCTACGCCAGGGCAAACCATTAGCTATAACGTCCGAAATGGTTCGCAGGGTTATGTGGATTATAGAAAAATGCTTTGAGAAGTGCAAAATATAGGTAGGTTCAAGGTTAAAGTGTGAAAAAGGTTGCATCAACCCAAGCTCCAGACTTCAGAGACATCCATCGATTAGAAAACTATCCATCAGACGGATACATCCTCAAACCCTAAAACCTTCCAAAACCTAAAATCTCAGAGAGAAAAGCTTTTGGCGGGCCCGCCGGGATTTGAACCCGGGATCTCCGGCTTTCATCAGCACCAGTTTAGAAGGCCGACGCGTTATCCAAACTACGCTTCCCGAATTGGGCGTTTATGGGCCCAATTTCACGGGCCCTGTCTTCGCATCCCAGCGGCCCTATTTTATCTTCTATGGGTTGTAGAATTTAAACTTTGATGTGGCTGCATATTTTTCGGGTGTATATATGCGTATCGAGTAAGATTTTAAATTTTGCTTGAGTTGTAGCTTATTGTGAATTGAGATGTGTATACTTGGTAGGGATGAGTTGTTTAAGCTGATAGAGAAGTATAAGTGTATTTACCCGTTTGACTTAAATCTCCTTGATGGCGATGGCTATGTTTTAACGGTTAGAGAGGAGACCACTTTACAGTATCTTGAGCATAAAAATCTAGTTTCTAATGAAATAGTGTTTACCCCGCCAAACATCGTCGCTCATTTAACTGCTAAGAGTAAGTATGGTAGGATGGGACTGTCTTTCCTGAATGCTGCTAAGGTTCATAGCGGGTTTATTGGTAGATTAGCCCTTGAGGTTGTGAACCTGAATAATGATAGGACTCCGATAACTATTAAGCGTGGAGACCCGTTCATGCATATAGAGTTTATAACTAGGATAGGTGAACCGTCGCCGTATACCGGTGAATATCAGTTCCAGTATATGACTGATGAAGAGATAAAAATGTATATTCCAATATTGAGGGAGGTCTTTAAGAATTACGATGATTTAGCCAAGATATGGTTTAGGAACAAAAGATTGGGAATATAGATAAATGTTTTCTGAGACCTTTTGAAAGGAAGAGTTTAAATACTTCTGCTCTTTTTAATGCTAAAGGGACTTTGATATGAAAGCTCGGAACTATCGTGAAGTCAAGGGCATGGCATACACGAGACAGGAATATATTCATGGCGCCCCGCAGTCTAAAATAACAAAATTTACTTTCGGGAAGCCTTCAGATAACTACACTTATCAGGTCTCCTTAATCACAGAGGAGAGAGCTCAGATTAGGCATAACGCGCTTGAAGCCGCGCGAATCGCAGCTAACAGGTATTTGCAGAAGATGCTGGGTGAAAAGTTTTTTATGCGGGTTCTTGTCCTCCCCCATGTCATTTTAAGGGAGAATAAGATGATATTTGGTGCTCACGCCGATAGGCTTCAGGAGGGTATGCGTAGAGCTTTCGGCAAGCCTATTGGTAGAGCTGCCCGTGTGGAGCCTAACCAGAAAATCATTATTGTCCAAGTTGATGAGGGAGGTTTAGAAGTTGCGAAAGAGGCTCTTAGGAGAGCCTCAGTTAAATTGCCGACTCCATGTAGAATAATAGTTGAGAAAATATCCTCACAAACAATTCAAGCTCAAACCAAATAATAGGGATAGGAGGGAAGAAAAATGTCTGAGAAGAAGGGAAGATATGTATTATGGTTTGACGAGATAGGGATCGAAGATGTGCCGTTAGTCGGCGGAAAAAGCGCGAGTTTAGGCGAAATGACTAGGAGAACCGGTGTTCCAGTACCCTACGGTTTTGCGACGACTGCTGAGGCATATAGATACTATATAAAGGCAAATAAGCTCGATGAAAAGATAGCTGAGATTCTTAAGGAGCTTAAGGATCCAAATGATACGCAAACCTTACAGCGTGTCGGCGCAAAGATAAGGAGCCTTATAGCCTCCGCAGAGATGCCCAGAGACTTGGAGGAGGAGATAGTTAAAGCCTATGAGGAACTTGCTAGAAGAGTCGGTGAAAAGGATCCGTTTGTAGCGGTTCGTAGC
>JAOAJJ010000062.1 GCA_026414245.1 Candidatus Bathyarchaeota archaeon | reverse complement strand
CTTTATACGCTGTTCGCCAAACAGCCTCAACTAGAGCTGTTGAGTTCCCGAACTTTAAGTCCAGACCCTGAAGATCCTCTTTAGGTATATAGCCTCTCTCATTCAGCTCCATTGCAGCCGCTATAGTTGACCCCATACTAATTGGATCGATTCCAAATTCATCGCAGTAGTGGTTAGCCTTAACTACAGCATCTAAATCTTTAACCCCTGTTGAGCCGCCTAAAGCCCATATCGACTCATACTCTGGACCCTCAGTCCCAATGATCTGGAATGGTCCTGAAGGGACACTTGTAACTCTTCCACATCCTATTGTGCATCCCCAGCATGCTCTCCTACCTGTTAGATAGGTTTCAGCTAACGTTTCGCCGCTTATTTTATCGGCATAGGGGTTTACGCCGGTCTGCCAATTCTTGTATGGTAGCCCGCCGGCAGTGTTGATGACGTTTATGAGAATCGATGTGCCGTATGTCGGCAGCCCTTCTCCGGTAACACGGTTCTTCCTCATGGTTTCAAGACATCTTCTGGAGACTTCCCTAAATGCGTCTGGGTTTGCTACAGGGACCTTCTTATCACCCGACACAACTATTGCTTTAAGTTTCTTTGACCCCATAACAGCGCCTAACCCTGTTCTCCCAGCAGCCCTATGCTCGTCATTCATTATGCATGCCATGCGGACAAGGTTCTCGCCAGCCGGACCGATACATGCGACGCTAGTGTTTTTACCACCAACTTTCCTAGAGAGTATTCTGCATGTATCGAAGACATTCTTGCCCCAGAGATCTCCAGCGCTCCTCAATTCAGCTGAACCATCGATAATTGAGAGGTAGACAGGGTCTTCCGATGCACCCTCAATAATAACCATGTCATATCCTGAAAATTTAAGGAAGGGACCCCACTCTCCACCTGAATTAGCACTTCCAATGGAGCCGGTTAATGGAGACCTTAACGCCATAACGTGATATCTGCCTGAACATGGGAAACCTGGCACACCGGTTCCTGGACCAGTTGCGAAGATTAAAACGTTTTCTGGACCGAGAGGATTTATATCTATTGGAGAGATACCTTTAGACCCGTATTCTTTTAAGTAATTGTAGAGTAGGTAAACAGCGTAGCCTTTGCCGCCCAAATATTTTTTAGCGGTGCTCTCAGATATCGGCTCGGATCTCAATGTTCCAGTGGTTAAATCAACTTTCAGAATATTTCCCATGTAACCGCCTGACAATTTAAACCCCCACATATAATTTCAATAATTGTTGATATTTAAATCTTTGAGAGAATTGAATCCTGAGGTTTTACTCAATTTTCTGTATAGATGGTGTTGAGGGGTTCATCCTCGAGTAAGGTAATTATTATCAAACATCAAGCAGCATCTCCTCAGTAAACTCAAGATGCCTTTTTATCTTCCTATAAGCCTCATTAGGCGACTCTATAATCAGCGATAATTTTTCGAATGGGCATATATCGGTTCCCCACCTATTCATTATTTCTGGGACCAGAGTATCGTATTCTACTCTTACGCCGTATTTTTTTAGAGTATCGAGACCTCTCTCGCTTATCGTAGCTGCGTAAACCTCTTCGGCGTGGAAGTAGGCTATAAGTAGGGCTGCGGCTCTACCAACAATTTTGTCAGCTACAGAGGATGAGGAGATATTATTGCCTAGGCTATCTATAGCCTGTATTAATCCGGTTAAACCCTGAAGGTTAGATTTAAAAATAATCTTTTCACCCTTAACTATCACAAGAGACAAATTCTTCTCCTTTAACTCCCTCTTAGCTATCTCAAGGTTTCGTGGACAGATGGCGCTCCCAACCTATGGTAAAAATCATAAATAGAATTTAAGAAAGGAAAATATAAGATTGAAGAAAATAGTCTACTAAAGTATTCATTGGGGGTCGCATCTTGCCGGGTTTTAAGCGTATTGAAAAGATTAGGGAGATTTTAATTCGGAGGAATATTGATGCGCTCTTAATATTCGATGAGAAGAACATATACTACTTTACCGGTTTCCCCTGGGGCTTTAGGCTTTTGATCCCGCTGGATGGGGAATGCGTCCTCTTCGTTCATGCAGTTAACTATGAGGCGGCTAAAGAGATGGCTGAAAATGTGAGGATTGATCTAATAAGGGTTGGGGAGAGGGCGGATGAGAAAGTTCTTAGAGAGATAGGAGGGTATAGATTTAAATCTATAGGTTTCGACAGAGCCAGCGCATCAGAATATATTAAAATCAAGGACCGTTTGAAAGACACGATTTTTAAGCATCTAGAGGATGACATCTGGTCGCTGAGAAAAGTAAAAGATAGCGATGAGCTAGCTTTGATAAGCAGAGCTGCAGAGCTAACTAAACGAGGAATGATGAAAGCTATCGAAGTAGCTAGACCTGGACTGAAGGGATGGGAGGTTGCCGCAGAAATAGAATACGAGATGCGAAGGCTGGGTTCAAGCGGCGTCGCCTTCGACACAATAGTTTGCAGCGGGCCGGAATCAGCGTTTCCACATGGCGGCTTAGGCGAACGTGAAATTAGATGGGGAGATTTCATCGTGATAGACGTCGGCGCGAAGTATCGCGGCTACTGTGCGGATATGACGAGAACTTTGGTTGCTGGAAAACCTTCAGAAAAGCAAGAGAGACTATACGAGGTTGTTAGAGAAGCGCAGAGATTGGCGATTAATCAGGTGAGGGCTGGTGTAAAAGCAAAGGATGTTGATGGGGCCGCCAGAAAATATATTGGAGAAAAAGGTTATGGTGAATATTTTGTCCACGGTTTAGGGCACGGTTTAGGGCTAGATATACATGAGCCCCCGGCGATTAGCCCGACTGGTGAGGAAGAACTGTGTTATGGGAATGTTATAACAATTGAGCCGGGTATTTATATCCCTAAGTTCGGCGGGATACGTATAGAAGACACCATTCTTGTGCTTGAGGAGAAAGCTGAGAAGCTAACGTATCTAGATTTAGATGAAAACATCCCGACATCTAATTAGCTCTGTTAAGCGGCTTCCTTATTTCTTCAGAATCTTCCTAGCTACTGGACCATTAGGGCTTGTTTCCTCGAAGATTATGCATTGAAACTTATATATTTTCGTCCCTTTAAGCAGCCAGCAGTCAGGGGGGAGCCCGGCTTTCAGGCAGCATTGACATAGAAACTCTTCTTCATCCCAGTTCCATTCGACTGGAACCTGGGGTAGCAATAAACCCTTATGGAACCCCCTTTCAACTATCAGTCCATCTTCACCAACCTTTATTTTTGACGGATACTCTCTATACGAGCTAACCTTAATTAGCTCAGGCTCCGTCAGAACGCTTACCTCAAATACCACGCTATTAAGCTCATGTAGGGTCATTGGTGGAAACCTAGGATCCCTGGTCGCGGATTCTATAGCTGCCTCTATAACCGCTTTAACCAGAGGATAAACGGGATATGGGAAACCTATGCATCCTCTGAGGCTTTTCTCCCCATTTGAAACGCTGTTTATCGTGACAAACACCCCTCTTTTCTCGAGTAAGTGCTGTGGAACATCTTCCGGCGGACTAATTATTCTGCCATCCTTAAGGTTTTCTTCAACAGCTTTTCTGGCGAGCTTAACCAGAAATGCTCCTTCCTCATCGGTTAGATTGAATTCCACGATGGATCCTCCTAAAACCTATCGTAGACCCCATTGAAATTATGGGAGAACCTTAGAATTTTATGGATTCCTCTTTAATGCCGTTTTTCGTTATTATCAATAGGTCTATTCCATCGCCGCTCATAGCATCCCTGCTTATGGCGGATTTTATCGCCTTTATCGCTAGATCCCTACCCTCATCCACAGTCATATTCTCTCTATATGATCCCTCTAAAACACCTATCGCTATCTCCGCTCCAGAGCCTACGGCAGCATACTTGTCAGGTATAGTTGAGCCTAAAATATCTAGCACGTAAACTGAGGGGCCTTCGCTGTCAACCCCGCCGATAATGGTCTCAGTTATATATGGGATTAGCCTACTGCTGAAGAGCAGATTTGACATAACTTTCGCAGCGGTTTTAACGCCTATGGGGCGCCCGGATTCAAGCTTGAACAGGTTAGCGTAAAAGCTGACTTCACGTATAAGTATCTGCATATCTGAAACTAGTCCGGCGCACGCTGCACCTATATGGTCAGAGATCTTAAAGACTTTCTTACCTACACGGCTTAGGACGAAGTTTCCATATGAAACTCTTTTCTCGGAAGCTAAAACAACGCCGTCTGAACAAACTATTCCAACAGTTGTTGCTCCCGGAATCATAATATACTGACCTTGAATATTCAACCAAGCCCTCCCCACTGATTTCTCCTTCAAATCCTTTTCTCCTAAAACTAGTAAACAATTCCCTTATTAAGGATTACTGAAGGATTTAATAGAGTATATCCTCTCTCAACTTGACTCTAAAGCCTTCCACTGGAACATTCTCCTCTATGAGCAGATTCCTCCGCCGCTTCACCTCTTCTTCAGTCTCACCCACTATCTGTCCGTTAGACCTAACAACCCTATGGCATGGAATTATCGGCGCCAGCGGGTTCTTATGCAGCGCATTCCCCACGGCTCTGAAAGCCTTCGGTCTTCCAATCTTTTCAGCTATACGCTTATACGTGCTTACTTTCCCCCTCGGAATCTCAATCACAGCCATTAAAACTCTTCTCTCAAACTCGGTTTTTTTAGACAATTTCTTTAAAACATCTTCCTGAAGAGCCAAATCTTTTCAACCCCTGAAAACATAGACATGATTAAAGTATTCTTTTGAATAAAACTTTAATATTTTTAGCATTAAAGAGGTTTATTCCAAAAATAATGGAGGTTTATGGGGGTTGGGTGAAGGGTTAGAGGCTAGAGAGAAAAAGAAGTTTTCTAGAGCCCTCTATGTGGGGCGCTTTCAGCCATTCCACTTGGGGCATCTTGAAGCCATAAAATATATCCTCGATAAAGCCTCAGAGCTCATCGTCGTTATCGGCAGCGCCCAGGAGAGCCACACGCTTGAAAACCCCTTCACAGCCGGTGAGAGGGTTTACATGGTTAGATTAGCCCTCAAGGAGGTTGGCATAGATCCCAGCAGATACTATATTATTCCAGTAATAGACCTCGACGTCCATAGCCTATGGGTTTCACATGTATGCTCCTATACCCCGAAGTTTGAAGTCGTCTACTCTAATGAGCCGTTGACTAGGCGGCTATTCATTGAGAGCGGCTTCAAAGTCGAATCCATACCATTCTTTAAGAGAGATGTCTGCTCGGCGACGGAGATTAGGCGGAGAATGTTGTCGGATGCGAATTGGGAGGAACTTCTCCCAAAGAGCGTCGCCGCCTATATTAAGGAGATAAGAGGGGTTGAGAGGCTAAGAGACCTGGCGAAAACCGATAAAATCACGGTTTAAATTTACGAGTTGTTTGATAGTTCAACGTCATTCTTCAGATATGGATGAACATATAAGTGAAGATATCTCACGAGATTTCTCCCTAGCTGCCTTCACAGCGCTCATAAAAGCATGCCTAACAGGAACCTTCTCCAGCTCGAAAAGACCGCTCACCGTAACCCCGCCCGGAGTTGTAACCATGTCACGTATCTGAGAGGGGGTCTTTCCCCCCTCAAGTATAAGTTTCCCTGTCCCAATCATAGCCTGAGCCGCTATCTTCAGAGACAACTCCCTTTCCAAACCGACAACTAAACCAGCGTACATCATGGCCTCAGCTACGAGCGCTAAGTACGCTGGCGCGCATCCACTTAAGGCGGTTATAGCATCCATGTGCGATTCGTCAATCATGTGAACTTTTCCTAGGGCGCTTAGAATTCCAACCGCTAACTTAAGATCTTCTTGGCTAATATCTGGTCCGATGGAATATGCTGTGAAGGATTCGCAAACCGTTATGGCGAGGTTTGGCATAGCTCTAATAAACTTGGATTTAGGGGATATTTTTCTGAGGAAATCTAATGGTACTGCTGCAGCCACAGATATGATAAGTTTTCCCTCAGCTTCTTCAGCGATCTCCTTCAGCGCTGATTCGACGTCTTTCGGCTTAACACATAAAACTATTATATCCGCATGTTTAACCGCCGCCCTGTTATTCGCTGTAACTTTAAAACCTAGTTTCTCCAGATCCCTTATTCTCTCAACCCTCTTCTCCGTAACTATGACGTTATATCCGGCGGCGACGAGATTTTTAGCTATAGCCTCACCTATAATTCCCCCACCTATAACTACGATATTCATTATCTCAACCTCTTCGGCATAAAGAAAGCTACAGAGTTATATTAATAAGATGGATATAAGAGGATGCCGCTCCCCAGACTGAAAACCCGAGTTTGCCAAGGCAAAAAACAAGCATTCCACCATAATAATAGCAATAAAAGGGGGAGGCGCTGCGGAGGCGCATATGTTTTCTTTAGATGAAGATTTTAAGTAGAGGCGAGGGGCGTCCACCAAATAGCTAAGATTATTGGTATCTGTGCTTAGGTGGAGACGATAAAATTTAAAAAGGGAGGGCGCAAACATGTTTGAATCATATTTAGATATTATTATATAAAATTTTGCTGTTTATGGAGCAAGCATTTTGCAGTGGTGATAAAGTAATGAAGCTTATAACAATATATTTACCCGAACCATACTTAGAGGCTTTAGATGAGCTAGTTAGTAAGCGATACTATCCGCATAGAGCTGAAGCCATAAGAGCGGCTATACGC
>JAOAJJ010000061.1:4919-6768 GCA_026414245.1 Candidatus Bathyarchaeota archaeon | reverse complement strand
CTCGGAGATGTGTATAAGAGACAGGACATAGAGTTTGACACAGGCTTTTTGAGTAAGGGGGATGTGGAAGCAATATTTAGGCGTCTGCCGATTGAGATAACTTATACTGATGAAAACGATAGGGTTGTCTTCTTCTCCGAAAGCATGTTTAGGGAAGGGTTCGCTAGAACAAAGACTATTATAGGTAGAAGGCTTGAATACTGCCATCCGCCTAGACTTGAGGGCTTCGTTAAAAGCGTTGTTAATGAGCTTAAGTCTGGTAAAGCGGATTTTAGAGAGTATTGGACTAGGCTCGGTGACAGAATAATGAGGGTTATTGTAGCCGCTGTTAGAGATAAAGATGGAAAATATCTTGGAGCCCTTGAAATAGTTGAGGATCTAACTGAAGTTGTAAATAATCCTGAAGAAGTTAAGAGGAAAATAGTTGTCCTATAGCCATGTTGTCGGTATTCGAGTTTAGCTATAGATACGTAATTCCATCAATAAGGAAGAGACTTGCTGAAAAACTTGTAGAGATGGGGTTAACATGCGGGGAGACTGCTAAGAAAACCGGCTTGTCGCCCTCGGCTATCTCAAGATATCTCTCAGGTGAGAGGGGAGCATACATAAATATGGCGGCGCACAGCGATGTGGATAGAGCTATAAGTGAACTTGCAGCATTGATTATAGATAACCGTGTGGATTTCAACGATGTTCAAATTCAGATACATAGAATAGCAATCTACGCGTTAAGCAGAAAATACATTTGCGAAGACCATGCTAAAATAGACCTCAAAATAAACCCCAAATTATGCTCAGCATGTCCAACACTCTTTGGCGGTTTAACGAGACCATAACTCATGCCTTTCCTGAAGTAAACACCCTCCTCCATCAAAATGTTATGCAATATAGGACTATTACTGCTGCGCCCCGAAATATGAGGTAGAGCAGCTTAAGCATGTATTTGTCATCTTCAGCCCTGAAATCTTAAGCTAAGTTATTAGACATGACTTAATTATTTTTGGCGCCAGCCCAGCTAATTACCGCTTTCCAATTAAAGTTACCCAGAGCTGACATACCTCTAATGGCAGCTTAGCATAACATAAATATTATTATCTGCTGCCTAAGAATAGATTAATTACAGAAAAATCCACGTGAGGACTTATGGTTAGTAT
Organism: Candidatus Bathyarchaeota archaeon; assembly: GCA_026414245.1. Taxonomy (GTDB): domain Archaea; phylum Thermoproteota; class Bathyarchaeia; order Bathyarchaeales; family DTEX01; genus DTEX01. Next base: position 5,614 of record JAOAJJ010000061.1, on the reverse strand, counting down.
AGATAGACTTGCTGATGAATGGGGGCCTGAAAAGATAATACAGGTTTATGATCCGCCGACGGGGATGAGGGGAATACTCGTCATTGATAATACTGCTCTCGGTCCCGGTAAGGGCGGTATAAGAATGACGCCGACAGTAAACGTAGAGGAGGTTTTTAGGTTTGCGAGAACCATGACATGGAAATGTGCGCTCGCGGAATTACCTTTTGGAGGAGCGAAAGCTGGCATAATCGCGGATCCAAAGAAGATATCAAGGGATGAGAAGATGAATCTGATAAGGGCATTCGCTATAGCCATTAAACCCCTCTCACCAAGCCAATATATCGCAGGACCAGACATGAATATGGGTGAGGAGGAGATGGCCGTTTATGCCCTAGCGAACGGCTCACTTGAATCCTGCACTGGAAAACCAGCATACATGTGTGTTAGACCGGGCGAAAAGTGTGGGATCCCACATGAATATGGATCAACAGCCTACGGAGTTTTAAGCGCAATTCTTATAGCTTCTGAGTATGCTGACTTAGACCTTAAAAAAGCAAATGTTGCCATAGATGGATTCGGCAGCGTCGGGTCCTCATTAACGCGTTTTCTTACTGAGCGTGGCGTTAGAGTGGTTGCGGTGAGTGACAGTAGGGGCTGCATCTATAACCCCAACGGATTGGATTACGAGAGGCTGAGGAAGGTAAAGGCTGAGA